>NZ_JBFAUH010000002.1:180740-451982 GCF_040679095.1 Streptomyces sp. NPDC052496 | reverse complement strand
CGGAGGGCGCGGGCGGCGCGGAGGGCGCGGGCGGCGCGGAGGGCGCGGGCGGCGCGGCGGGCGCGGAGGGCGCCACCCACTTTGGTCCAGACCTCTTGACCGTAGGTCTGGACCTTTTTACGCTCCCTTCACATCTTTGCGGTGAGCGCGCCCCACAGCGCTCACCGGGCGGCGCAGGTTCCCCCACCCTCCACCCCCTCACCTGGGAGCATCCGTGACACCCGGAACCCTGACACGCACCACCCACGCCCGACGAAGAGCCCTCGCGGCCCTCACCGCACTCCTCCTGCCCGTGGCCGCCCTCATCGGCCTGGCCGGGGCCACCCCCGCGCACGCCGCCGAGGCGGCGACCGCCACGTACACCAAGGTCTCCGACTGGGGTACCGGCTTCCAGGGGCAGTGGACGGTGAAGAACACCGGCACCACCACCATCCAAGGCTGGACCGTCGAGTGGGACTTCCCCGCCGGCACCACCGTCGGCTCCGCCTGGGACGCCCAGGTCAGCGGCTCGAACGGGCACTACACCGCCAAGAACGTCAACTGGAACGGCACCATCAACCCCGGCGCCTCGGTCAGCTTCGGCTTCGTCGGCACCGGCTCCGGCGGCGGCGAGGTGACCGGCTGCAAGCTCAACGGCGGCCCCTGCGACGGGGCGCAGCCCGGCGACACCCCGCCGTCCGCGCCCGGCAAGCCGGTGGCGGGTGAGGTCACCGACACCTCCGTACGGCTGACCTGGACCGCCGCCACCGACGACAAGGGCGTCAAGAACTACGACATCCTCCGCGACGGCACCAAGGTCGCCACCGTCGAAAAACTCGCCTACACCGACACCGGCCTGACCAAGGACACCTCGTACACCTACACCGTCGTCGCCCGCGACACCGCCGACCAGACCGGCCCCGCCAGCGCGCCCACCACCGTGCGCACCACCGGCGGCGGCGGACAGCCCGTGGACGCCGTCAAGCTGGGCTACTTCACCGAGTGGGGCGTCTACGACCGCAACTATCACGTCAAGAACCTGGTCACCTCCGGCTCCGCGAGCAAGCTGACGCACATCAACTACGCGTTCGGCAACGTCCAGGGCGGCCGGTGCACGATCGGCGACGCCTACGCGGCCACCGACAAGGCGTACACCGCCGACCAGAGCGTCGACGGCGTCGCCGACACCTGGGACCAGCCGCTGCGGGGCAACTTCAACCAGCTCAAGAAGCTCAAGGCGAAGTACCCGCACATCAAGATCCTGTGGTCCTTCGGCGGCTGGACCTGGTCCGGCGGCTTCACCGACGCGGTCAAGAACCCGGCGGCCTTCGCCGACTCCTGCTACCAGCTGGTCAACGACGCGCGCTGGGCCGGCCTCTTCGACGGCATCGACCTGGACTGGGAGTACCCCAACGCCTGCGGCCTGACCTGCGACACCAGCGGCCCGGCGGCGTTCGCCGAGATGATGAAGGCGATGCGCGCCAAGTTCGGCAAGCAGCTGGTCACCGCGGCGATCACCGCCGACGGCTCGGACGGTGGCAAGATCGACGCGGCGGACTACGGCGGCGGCTCGCAGTACGCCGACTGGTACAACGTCATGACGTACGACTTCTTCGGCGCCTGGGACAAGACCGGCCCCACGGCCCCCCACTCGCCCCTGACGTCGTACCCCGGCATCCCCAAACAGGGCTTCACCACCGACGCTGCCCTGCAGAAGCTGAAGGCCAAGGGCGTCCCCGCGAAGAAGCTGCTGATCGGCATCGGCTTCTACGGCCGCGGCTGGACCGGCGTCACCCAGGACGCACCCGGCGGCACCGCCACCGGCCCGGCCCCCGGCAAGTACGAGGCGGGCATCGAGGACTACAAGATCCTCAAGGCGAGCTGCCCGTCCACCGGCACCGTCGCCGGCACCGCCTACGCCCGCTGCGGCAGCAACTGGTGGAGCTACGACACCCCGGCGACCATCACCGGAAAGATGACCTACGCCAAGCAGCAGGGACTGGGCGGCGCCTTCTTCTGGGAGTTCAGCGGTGACACGGCCGACGGCGAACTGATGACCGCCATCGACAGCGGCCTGAAGTAACCCGGCTCACCACCCCGGACCGGCCGGGGAGGCGGCGTCGCCCCCGCCTTCCCGGCCTTCGGCCTGCGGAAACAGGTGGATCGGGTTACGCCACGTTCACTCTCCCCCAGACTCCGTCCGGGGGCACCCCCAACCAACGATCTCCTCTATTCAAGCCACATTGACTCTCCCCCAGACTCCGTCCGGGGGCACCCCCGACCAACGAGCTCCTCTATTCAAGCCACATTGACTCGTTGTCCAGGCGGCGCCGCCTCCAGCCACGCCAGGAAGCCCGTCAGGGCGTCCTCGCTCATGGCCAGCTCCAGCCTCGTACCGCGGTGGCGGCAGGCGAGCACGACGGAGTCGGAGAGGAGGGCGAGTTCTTCCTCGCCCTGGGGGGTGCGGCGTTCCAGCACCTCGATGGAGAAGCGTTCGAGGACGCGGCGCGGGCGGGGCGCGTAGGAGAAGACGCGGAACCACTCGACGCGGTCACCGTTGTAGCGGGCGACGCCGTAGATCCAGCCTTTGCCGCTGGGCTCGGCCTCCTCGTCGGGCACGTTCCAGCGCAGGCTGCAGTCGAACGTGCCGCCGGAGCGCTGGATGAGCCGTCGCCGTAGTCCGAAGACGAAGAGCCCCAGCAGCACCAGTACGACGACCGCGCCGCTCACGAGCAGAGCGAGGACCATCCGAACCGACCTCCTCGCCTCGATGGGGGTACCCACGCGCCGGTTCGGGCGCGAGGGGAAAACGCACCTGCATTGCCTCAGCCGCGGACCGCCCTGGAGGATTCCAGCGCAGCCCGCGGCTGAGGGACGAACTCGTCGGTGGTGGGCTTCAGTGCACGCCCGCCACCGCGCGCAGCCGGACATCGGCGCGGCGCTCGGCGGCCGCGTCGGCCTCCGACTTCGCCCGCTCCAAGGCCCGCTCCGCGCGCTGGACATCGATCTCGTCGGACAGCTCGGCGATCTCCGCGAGCAGAGACAGCTTGTTGTCGGCGAACGAGATGAAGCCGCCGTGCACGGCGGCGACGACGGTGCCGTCCCCGTCCTCGCCGGTCGTACGAATCGTCACCGGGCCGGACTCCAGCACGCCGAGCAGCGGCTGGTGCCCCGGCATGACGCCGATGTCGCCCGACGAGGTGCGCGCGACGACCAGGCTGGCCTCGCCCGACCAGACCTGACGGTCGGCGGCGACCAACTCGACGTGCAGCTCAGCCACGATGGCTCCTCGGGTCTCCACCTGCCGGGTGCGGCAGATGTTGGGTCAAATACTAGTGGTCGTACGGACCGGGGGCGGCCAGGGCCGCCCCCGGAACGCGGCCGGGCCTCAGGAGACGCCCAGCTCCTTGGCGTTCGCCTTCAGGTCCTCAAGGCCACCGCACATGAAGAACGCCTGCTCGGGGAAGTGGTCGTACTCACCGTCGGCGATCGCGTTGAACGCCGCGATGGACTCGTCCAGCGACACGTCCGAGCCGTCGACACCGGTGAACTGCTTCGCCACGTGGGTGTTCTGCGACAGGAAGCGCTCGATACGACGGGCACGGTGGACGGTGAGCTTGTCCTCCTCGCCCAGCTCGTCGATACCGAGGATCGCGATGATGTCCTGGAGGTCCTTGTACTTCTGCAGGATCGTCTTGACGCGCGAGGCGCAGTCGTAGTGGTCCTGCGAGATGTAGCGCGGGTCCAGGATGCGGGACGTCGAGTCCAGCGGGTCCACCGCCGGGTAGATGCCCTTCTCCGAGATCGGACGCGAGAGAACGGTGGTCGCGTCCAGGTGGGCGAAGGTGGTGGCCGGCGCCGGGTCGGTCAGGTCGTCCGCGGGGACGTAGATCGCCTGCATCGAGGTGATCGAGTGACCACGGGTCGAGGTAATGCGCTCCTGGAGGAGACCCATCTCGTCCGCCAGGTTCGGCTGGTAACCCACCGCGGAGGGCATGCGGCCCAGCAGGGTGGACACCTCGGAACCCGCCTGGGTGTACCGGAAGATGTTGTCGATGAAGAAGAGGACGTCCTGCTTCTGGACGTCACGGAAGTACTCCGCCATCGTCAGACCGGCCAGCGCGACCCGCAGACGGGTGCCCGGGGGCTCGTCCATCTGGCCGAAGACCAGCGCGGTCTTGTCGATGACGCCGGAGTCCGACATCTCCTCGATCAGGTCGTTGCCCTCACGGGTGCGCTCACCGACACCGGCGAACACCGACACACCGTCGTGGTTGTTGGCCACGCGGTAGATCATTTCCTGGATGAGGACGGTCTTGCCGACGCCCGCGCCGCCGAACAGACCGATCTTGCCGCCCTTGACGTACGGGGTCAGCAGGTCGATGACCTTGACGCCGGTCTCGAACATCTCGGTCTTCGACTCGAGCTGGTCGAAGTTCGGGGCCTTGCGGTGGATCGGCCAGCGCTCGGTGACCTCGACCGTGGACGGGTCCACGTTCAGGATCTCGCCGAGGGTGTTGAACACCTTGCCCTTGGTGACGTCACCGACCGGCACGGTGATGCCGGCGCCGGTGTCGGTCACCGTGGCCTGGCGGACCAGGCCGTCGGTGGGCTGCATGGAGATGGCGCGGACCAGGCCGTCACCCAGGTGCTGGGCGACCTCGAGGGTCAGCGTCTTGAGCTTGCCCTCTTCGGCCGGGTCGGCGACCTCGACGTGCAGAGCGTTGTAGATGTCCGGCATCGCGTCGACGGGGAACTCCACGTCGACGACCGGGCCGATGACCCGCGCGACGCGGCCCGTCGCCGTGGCCGTCTCAACAGTGGTGGTCATATTTGTCAGTCACTCCCCGCGGTCGCGTCGGCCAGTGCGCTCGCGCCACCGACGATCTCGCTGATTTCCTGGGTGATTTCGGCCTGGCGGGCCGCGTTGGCAAGCCGCGAGAGCGACTTGATGAGTTCTTCCGCGTTGTCGGTCGCCGACTTCATCGCGCGCCGCGTGGCGGCGTGCTTGGAGGCGGCGGCCTGCAGCAGCGCGTTGTAGATGCGCGACTCGACGTACCGCGGCAGCAGGGCGTCCAGGACGTCCTCCGCCGACGGCTCGAAGTCGAACAGCGGCAGGATCTCGCCCTTGGACGACGCCTGCGCCTCCTCGGCCGTCTTTTCGAGGCTGAGCGGCAGCAGCCGGTTGTCGACCGGCGTCTGCGTCATCATCGAGACGAACTCGGTGTAGACGATGTGCAGCTCGTCCACGCCGCCCTCGGCCGTGTCCTGCTGGACAGCGGCGATCAGCGGCCCGGCGACGGCCTTGGCGTCCGCGTACGTCGGGCTGTCGGTGAAGCCGGTCCACGACTCCGTGACCTTGCGCTCACGGAAGGCGTAGTACGAGACACCCTTGCGGCCGACGATGTAGCTGTCGACCTCCTTGCCCTCGGCCTTGAGCCGCTCGGTGAGCTGCTCGGCGGCCTTGATGGCGTTGGAGGAGTAGCCGCCGGCCAGACCACGGTCGCTCGTGATGAGCAGCACCGCGGCCCGGGACGGCTTCTCCACCTCGGTCGTCAGGGCGTGCTTGGTGTTCGATCCGGTGGCAACCGCCGTCACCGCGCGGGTCAGCTCACTCGCGTACGGCGTCGATGCCGCCACCTGGCGCTGCGCCTTGACGATGCGCGAGGCGGCGATCATCTCCATCGCCTTGGTGATCTTCTTGGTCGCGGTGACGGAGCGGATGCGACGCTTGTAGACCCGGAGCTTGGCTCCCATTGGTCAGGTCCCTTCCGTCGTCACTTGCTCGTGCTGACCGGTGCGTCCTCACCGAGAAGCTTGCCGTCCGAGGTCTCGAACTGCTGCTTGAAGGCGGTGACGGTGTCGGCGAGCGCCTGAAGGGTGTCGTCGGACATCTTGGCGCCCTCGGCGATGCTGGTGAGCAGCTCCTTCTTCTCGCGGCCCATCCAGTCCAGGAGCTCGCGCTCGAAGCGGCGGATGTCCGCGACCGGGACGTCGTCCATGTGGCCGTTGGTGCCGGCCCAGATGGAGACGACCTGCTCCTCGACCGGGTACGGCGCGTACTGGCCCTGCTTGAGCAGCTCGGTCATGCGCTGACCACGGGCGAGCTGGGCCTTGGACGCGGCGTCCAGGTCGGAACCGAAGGCGGCGAACGCCTCCAGCTCACGGAACTGGGCGAGGTCCACACGGAGGCGGCCGGACACCTGGCGCATGGCCTTGTGCTGGGCGGAGCCACCGACGCGGGAGACGGAGATACCGACGTTCAGCGCCGGGCGCTGGCCCGCGTTGAACAGGTCGGACTCCAGGAAGCACTGGCCGTCGGTGATGGAGATGACGTTGGTCGGGATGAACGCCGACACGTCGTTCGCCTTGGTCTCGACGATCGGCAGACCCGTCATCGAACCGGCGCCGAGCTCGTCGGAGAGCTTCGCGCAGCGCTCCAGCAGGCGGGAGTGCAGGTAGAAGACGTCACCCGGGTACGCCTCACGGCCCGGCGGGCGGCGCAGCAGCAGGGACACGGCGCGGTAGGCGTCGGCCTGCTTCGAGAGGTCGTCGAAGATGATCAGGACGTGCTTGCCCTGGTACATCCAGTGCTGACCGATGGCCGAGCCGGTGTAGGGCGCCAGGTACTTGAAGCCCGCCGGGTCGGACGCCGGGGCGGCGACGATGGTGGTGTACTCCAGGGCACCGGCCTCCTCCAGCGCGCCGCGCACGGACGCGATGGTGGAGCCCTTCTGGCCGATGGCGACGTAGATGCAGCGGACCTGCTTCTTCGGGTCGCCGGAGCGCCAGTTGTCGCGCTGGTTGATGATCGTGTCGACGGCCAGGGCGGTCTTGCCCGTCTGGCGGTCGCCGATGATCAGCTGACGCTGGCCACGGCCGATCGGCACCATCGAGTCGACGGCCTTGTAGCCGGTCTGCATCGGCTCGTGGACCGACTTGCGGACCATGACGCCCGGAGCCTGGAGCTCCAGGGCGCGGCGGCCCTCGGACTCGATCTCGCCGAGGCCGTCGACCGGGTTGCCCAGCGGGTCGACGACGCGGCCGAGGTAGCCCTCGCCCACGGCGACCGAGAGCACCTCACCGGTGCGGCGCACCGGCTGGCCCTCCTCGATACCGCTGAACTCACCGAGGACCACCGCGCCGATCTCGCGCTCTTCCAGGTTCAGCGCAAGACCGAGCGTGCCGTCCTCGAACTTCAGCAGCTCGTTCGCCATCGCCGAGGGAAGACCCTCGACCTTCGCGATGCCGTCACCGGCCTCGCTGACCGTCCCGACCTCCTCGCGCGAGGCCGCGTCCGGCTTGTACGCCTGGACGAAGTTCTCCAGCGCGTCCCGGATCTCCTCCGGCCGGATCGTGAGCTCCGCCATCTGGGTTCCCTGCTCTCCTTGTTGGGCCCGTCGTCGTTTACGGGGGTCATGCGTGTCCCCCGCCGCAGGCAGGGGCGGTTGCCCCCGTGATGTCACTGCGTCCACGGCCCAACTCGGGCCGCCGTACTACTTCTTGAGTTGGTGGGTGGGTCAGCCGGCCATCCGCCGGGACGCCTCTTCGAGGCGTGCCGCGATGCTGCCGTTGATGACCTCGTCGCCGATCCGGACCTGGACGCCGCCGAGGACCTCGGGGTCCACGTCGAGGTTCAGGTGGACCTGCCGTCCGTACACCGACGCCAGGGCCGCACCGAGGCGCTGCCGCTGGGTGTCGCTGAGCGGGACCGCGGAGGTGACGACCGCGACCATCCGGTCGCGGCGCGCCGCGGCCAGCTTGGACAGGGCGTTCAGCCCTGCTTCCAGGCTACGGCCCCGCGGCTGTGCGACAAGCCGGACCACGATGCGCTCGGTGACCGGGTTCGCCCGGCCGCCCAGCAGCGAGCGCAGCAGCTCGGCCTTGGCCGGGCCCTGCGCGTTGCGGTCGGTCAGTGCCGCGCGCAGCTCGTGCGACGAGGCGACGATCCGGTCGAACCGGAACAGCTCGTCCTCGACGTCGTCGAGGGCGCCCGCCCGCTGTGCCGCGACGAGGTCGGCGCTGTACGCCAGCTCCTCGGTCGCGTCCGCCAGGTCGCGCGAGCGCGACCAGCGGGAGCGGACCATGCCGGAGAGCAGGTCGACGGTCTCGCCGCCGACCTGGCCGCCCAGCAGGCGCCCGGCCAGCTCGGCCTTGGCCTCGCCGGCCTGCGCCGGGTCGGTCAGGACCCGACGCAGCGACACCTCACGGTCGAGCAGAGCGGTGACGGCAGCCAGCTCCTCGGCGAGCTTCGCCGCGTCGACGACCGTGTTGTCGGTCAGCGCGTCGAGCTGCTCGCGTGCGGAGGCGAGTGCCTCGCGGCTCGCTCCATTCATCGGCCGGCCTCTGCCTTCGTCGAGTCCGACGCCGCCTTGGCCTCAAGCTCGTCGAGGAAGCGGTCGATGGTCCGGCTCTGGCGGGCGTGGTCCTCGAGGGACTCGCCGACCAGCTTGCCCGCCAGCTCCGTGGCGAGCTTGCCCACGTCCTGGCGCAGCGACTGCGCGGCCTGCTTGCGGTCCGCCTCGATCTGCGCGTGGCCGGCCGCGATGATCTCCTCGCGCTGCCGCTGGCCCTCGGCACGCATCTCGGCGATCAGGGTCGCTCCCTGCTCCTGCGCCTCCTGGCGCAGCCGGGCGGCCTCGTGGCGCGCGTCGGCGAGCTGGGACCGGTAGTCCTCCAGGACCTGCTGGGCTTCGGCCTGTAGGGCCTCCGCCTTCTCGATACCGCCTTCGATCTGCTCGCGGCGCTGGTCCAGAACGTTGTTGATGTTCGGGAGAAGCTTCTTCGCGAGGAAGCCGAAGACGATGAAGAAAGCGACCAGGCCGATGACCAGCTCTGGAATCGGCGGGACGAGGGGGTTCTCAGGAACCTCCGCCGCCATGTTCACCAGGGCGCTCACATCAATGCCTTCCGTCTAAGTGGCGTCGTCGGTGCGTTCCGTGGTCAGGCCGACGGGTACGCGTAACCCATGACGATGCCGATGAGGGCGAGCGCCTCACAGAAGGCGAAGCCCATGATCTGGTTGGTGCGGATCAGGCCGGCGGCCTCGGGCTGACGGGCCAGGGCCTGGGTGCCGTTACCGAAGATGATGCCGACGCCGACGCCGGGGCCGATGGCGGCGAGGCCGTAGCCGATCGAAGCGACGTTGCCAGTGAGGCCGGCGGCGAGTTCGAGAGTCGCGGACATGCCGTGTCTTCCTTCTCTTTCATGGACCGGTGGGGGTTGGCCACCGGACGTCTGGTGGGACTGCTGGGTTCCTGGGGGCTCAGTGGTGCTCGGCGAGCGCGCCCTGGATGTAGTTACAGGCCAGGAGCACGAAGATGTACGCCTGAATGGCCTGGATGAAGAGCTCGAAGGCCGTCATCACGATGGTCATGACGAACGAGACGCCCGCGTAGGCGATGCCGATGCCGTTCAGCAGGTACCAGCTGGCGACCGTGAACATCAGGATGAGCATGTGGCCCGCGAACATGTTCGCGAACAGCCGGACCGCGTGCGTGAAGGGCCGGATGATCAGGTGCTGCAGCAGTTCCAGGAACATGATCAGCGGGAGGACCCAGCCGAGCGACTTGTCGTAGCCGGTGAGGTTCTTCAGACCGCCGACGAAGCCCTGCCGCTTGAACGTCAGCACGAGCCAGGTGATGTAGACCACCAGGGCCAGACCCATGGGGAACGCGATGACCGACGTCACCGGGAACTGGGCGACCGGAATGATCGACCACAAGTTCATGATCCACACGAAGAAGAACAGCGCGACCATGAAGGGGACGAACTTCTCGCCCTCCTTCTTGCCGAGCGCGTCGTAGACGAGCCCGCGGCGCACGAAGTCGTAACCCGCCTCACCGATCATCTGCAGCTTGCCGGGCACCACCTTGGCGCGGCCGAAGGCGGCCCAGAAGAACGCCACGATGATCACCGTGCTGACCAGGGCCAGCAGCATCGGCTTGTTGAACTCGTAGCCACCGATGGTGAAAAGGGGCTCGAAGACGAACGAATGAAGGCCCGGGGCCTCGAAGCCACACCCCGGGATGAAGAGGTGGCACTCCGTGTCGAGGGCGAGCATCGTTTCAGCACTCACCGCGAGCTCCTTCAGCGTGGCGCATGGGTACGGCAACCTCGTTGTGTCGGCGCGGCATTGAGCCACGGTGCGGCACTGGACTGGTCTTACGGATGGGGGGGCGGCTGACCGGCACGGGGCCGGATCGGTTCACAGGCGTCGGCCGGACGTGCCACCGGTTCCCTGACTCGGGACCTGGAAGCTCAGCCGCCTGCGCCGACTGCGCCGCAGTTGGCACCGGACGATAGCAGGCTCTCGCGTGGGCTTTTATTCCGGCCCTACGGCTCACGTCCGCGACCCCGTGGTTTCCGCCTTCTTGGACTCGGCGGATTCGGGATTCACGTAGAGAACCTTTGCCTTCATATAGCTGCGGGCCTGGAAGGCGATCCATACCAGGACGGTCGCGAGCAGGGTGAAGGCGAACGCCCTGACGTTGAAGAGCGTGGTGTCCTTGAAGACGATCATGAAGATCGCGACGGCCAGGATCTGCACCGCGTACAGCAGCAGTCCCATCATCTGGAACAGATCCGGGAGGCGCTTCGCGGTCTGCTGGAGGACCACCAGACCCGACCCCATCAGCACCAGCACCAGCACCGTTCCGATGGCAGCACCGATCGCGCCCTGCCCGCCCGCGACCACGGCGCTGATCACGACGCCGACGGCGCCGGTGGCAAGCGAGGGTACGGAGACATTGGCAAGTAGGCGGGCGTCAGTGGACTGCATGGCGGCGCTCCGGCAAGAAAATGGGGGTGGTGTCGTCAAGGACGAGCGTAGACCCGGCCTGAGGGAGATCCTGAGGCCGAAAGACCGTCGCACTTCGGTCCTTCGGCTCTGTCGCCGGGTTTCGTGAACGGTATCACAAACTATTTGATGAGGTCTTTACCTGCTCGGTGTGCTACCCGTCACACGTGAGCAGTAATCCGCGCGTTGGAGCGCGACACGGCGGCGTTCTGTCTGCTATGCGGCCCAATGGGGGCATTTTCGAGCGTCGCTCGTACGAGCGAAAACTCGCCTCAGCGATGACTTCCGGCCTTACGCCGATCGGTGAACCGCGACCGGTCGCCGATCGCGGTCGCCCCGTTGACGCCCGCCGGCACCGGCTGCCGCTCCCGTTCCGGAGCGCCCTCCGCGTCCGGCGCCCCCACGCCGTCCAGCTGCCCGGCCGCGTCGACCGCCGCGCTCTCCTCGGCCGCCGCGGCCACGGCCGCCGCCTGCACGCTGCGCCGGTACCGCGGCGGAACCATCCACTCCATCCAGCGCGGCGCCCGCGGCGTGAACCGCGGCAGCAGCAGGAGCACCAGCCCGATCGCGCTCAGCAGCACGATGCCCATCACGACCCACACGCTCGCGTTGTTGACCGAGTACGCCACGGCGCCGAAGGCGATCAGCGCGGACCAGAAGTACATGATCAGGACGGCCCGGCTGTGCGAGTGGCCGATCTCCAGCAGCCGGTGGTGCAGGTGGCCGCGGTCGGCGGCGAACGGCGACTGGCCCTTCCACGTACGGCGCACGATGGCCAGCACCAGGTCGGCGACCGGCACCGCGATGATCGTCAGCGGCAGCAGCAGCGGGATGTAGACCGGCACCATCGCGTGGGTGGCCTCGCGGACGCTGCCCGCCTTCAGGTTGAGCAGGTCGGGGTCGACCTGACCGGTCACCGAGACCGCGCCGGCCGCCATGACCAGCCCGATCAGCATCGAGCCCGAGTCGCCCATGAAGATCCGCGCCGGGTGCATGTTGTGCGGCAGGAAGCCCAGGCACATGCCCATCAGGACGACCGAGAACAGCGTCGCGGGCGCGGCCGCCTCGATGCCGTACCCGAACCACATGCGGTACGCGTACATGAAGAAGGCCGCGGCGGCGATGCACACCATGCCGGAGGCCAACCCGTCCAGGCCGTCCACGAAGTTGACGGCGTTGATGGTGATGACGACCAGAGCCACCGTCAGGAGCGTGCCCTGCCAGGGGCTCAGCGAGACGGTGCCGATGCCCGGGACCGGGATCCACAGGATCGTCAGGCCCTGAAGGACCATCACACCGGCGGCGATCATCTGCCCGCCGAGCTTGACCAGCGCGTCCACGCCCCACTTGTCGTCCAGCACGCCCAGCACCCAGATCAGCGCGGCGCCGGACAGCAGCGCGCGCGGCTCGTTGGAGTGCTCGAAGACGGACTTGAGGTTGGCGAGATGGGCCGCGACCAGCAGGCCCGCGCACAGTCCGCCGAACATGGCGATGCCGCCGAGGCGCGGGGTGGGTTCGCGGTGCACGTCGCGCGCGCGGATCTCCGGCATCGCGCCGGCCGCGATGGCGAACTTCCGCACCGGCCCGGTCAGCAGGTAAGTGACCGCGGCCGTGACGCACAGCGTCAGCAGGTATTCACGCACGGGCTGCCCCATTGGTATCGCTGGCCATCACAGCCACACACCATATGCGTGTCCGCCCCCTATCCGTGAACGTAAGGGAAGACAACCCCGTCGTGTGAATGGTTCCAGGTCTCAGCGCGGATCGGGATAAGGGGGAAAGCGCCGGACCAATGCCGCGGTCGCCGCGCGGGCCTGCGGGTCCTGCCGTACGGCCGCCGCGATCAGCGCGCCGACCCGCACCGCCTCGTCCTCCCCCATGCCCTGGGTGGTCAGGGCGGCGGCGCCCAGGCGCAGCCCTGGCCGGCGTCCGGACGGGTCCTCGGCGCACGGCAGGGCGCAGGTGTCCAGCACGATGCCGGCCGCCGCGCAACGCCCTCTGGCCGTACGGGCGTCCGCGCCCAGCGGCGCCGGGTCGGCGGTGATCAGGTGGGTGTCCGTACCGCCGGTGGTGACCGGCAGGCCCTCCGCGGCCAGCGAGGCGGCCAGGGCCCGCGCGTTGGCGACGACCTGCCGGGCGTACGCCGCGAAGGCGTCGGTGGCGGCCTCCCCGAAGGCCACGGCCTTGGCGGCGACCGCGTTCATCTGGGCGCCGCCCTGCGTGAAGGGGAAGACGGCCCGGTCGATGCGCTCGGCCAGCTCGGCGCCGCACAGGATCATGCCGCCGCGGGGGCCGCGCAGCACCTTGTGGGTGGTCGCGCACACCACGTCCGCGTACGGGACCGGGCTGGGCGCCAGGCCCGCGGCGACCAGCCCGATGGGGTGCGCGGCGTCCGCGATCAGATACGCGCCCACCTCGTCGGCGATGTCCCGGAAGGCGGCGTAGTCCAGGTGCCGCGGGTAGCAGATCGAGCCGCAGACGATGGCCTTGGGACGGTGGGCGCGGGCCAGCGCGCGCACCTCGTCGTAATCGAGCAGGCCGGTGTGCGGGTCGACGCCGTACCCGGCGAAGTCGAACCAGCGGCCGGAGAAGTTGGCCGGGGAGCCGTGGGTCAGGTGCCCGCCGTGCGGCAGCGCCATGGCCAGGACGGTGTCGCCGGGGCGCAGCAGGGCGGCGTACGCGGCCAGCACGGCCGAGGACCCGGAGTGCGGCTGGACGTTGGCGTGCTCGGCGCCGAACAGGGCCTTGGCACGTTCCACGGCGACCCGCTCGGCGAGGTCCACGACCTCGCACCCGCCGTGGTGCCGGGCGCCCGGGTACCCCTCGGCGTACTTGTTGGCGAGCGGTGAGCCGAGGGCGGCCAGCACGGCCCGGGAGGCGAAGTTCTCGGCGGCGACGAGCTGCAGCCCGTCGCCCTGCCGGGCCGCCTCGGCGAGCAGCATCCCGGCGATCTCGGGGTCCTGCTCCAGCAGCCCGGCGAAGTCGGGGCTCCAGGAGGGCGGCGGGTGTCCGCCGTACCCGGTACCCGGCACGGGCGCCTCCCTCCGGGCAGCCGTGGTCGCGCTCCGGGATGACGTGGTGGTGGCGGGCATGGCGTGCTCCGGGCCTCGTACGGGGACGTGCCTCCCAATGTAGGCGCGGTGCGTCGTCCGGGCGCGGCGGATGGCGCCGGCGGGTGCCGGGGCCCACCGGGGCGACGGCACGACGGGCCGGAGCAGCCCTCCGGGGCGGCTTTCGCAGCTCTGTACGAAGCCGGCGCCGCGGCCCTCAGAACGCCCTCCACGGCCTCCCTGGCCCGCGTTCCCGGGCCTGCCGCCCACTACCTCAGGCGCGGGCCGGAACTCCCGTCAGGGCCGTCACCACGGGGTCCAGGGCCTGGTTGATCTCGTCGCCGATGGAGCGGAAGAACGTGATGGGCGCGCCGTACGGGTCGTAGACCTCGTCCGCCTCCGGGTTCGGCGCCAGCAGCCAGCCGCGCAGCGCGGCGGCCGCGCCGACCAGGGCGCGGGCGCGCTCGACCAGCCCGCCGCCGGGCAGCGCCGGGTCGGGCTCGGGCAGCGTCGCCGGGTCTATGGCCCGTACCAGCCGGTTGAACTCCTTCAGCGTGAAGGTGCGCAGCCCCGCCGAATGGCCCATGGAGATGACCTGGGCGCGGTGGTCACGGGTGGCGGTCAGCACGAGGTCGGCGCGGATGACGTGCTCGTCCAGCAGCTCGCGGCCGGTGAAGTCGGCCGGATCGGCTCCGTAATCGGCCAGAACCGTGGCGGCGTGGGTCTCCATGGGCGCGCCTTCGTGGCCCCAGGTGCCGGCGCTCTCCACCACCAGGCCGCCGCGGTCCGCGCCCAGCCGCAGGTCGAGGGCGTGCCGGTGCAGCCGCTCGGTGATGGGCGAGCGGCAGACGTTGCCGGTGCTGACGTGGAGGATGCGGAACGTGCGGCAGCTGTCCTCTGGGGATCCCGCTATGCCACGCCCGAGGGGCGCAATCAATTCGCCACCTCAAGCCCGGGGGCCACCTTGCGCAGCTCCTCCGCGCTGATCGCGCCCTCGCGCAGCAGCAGCGGCGTCGGCCTGGTGACGTCCACGATGGAGGACGGCACGGCGGCGGGGGTGGGGCCGCCGTCCAGGTAGACGGAGACGGAGTCGCCGAGCATCTCCTGGGCCGCGTCGCAGTCCTGCGGCGACGGGTGCCCGGTGAGGTTGGCGCTGGAGACGGCCATCGGGCCGAACTCGGTCAGCAGCTCGATGGCGACCGGGTGCAGCGGCATGCGGACCGCGACCGTGCCGCGGGTCTCCCCCAGGTCCCAGGTCAGCGACGGCTGGTGGGTGGCGACCAGGGTGAGCGCGCCGGGCCAGAAGGCGTCGACCAGCTCCCAGGCCTGCTCGGAGAAGTCCGTGACGAGCCCGTGGAGGGTGTTCGGGGAGCCGACGAGGACCGGGGAGGGCATACCGCGCCCGCGCCCCTTGGCCTCCAGCAGGTCACCGACGGCCTCGGCGCTGAACGCGTCCGCGCCGATGCCGTAGACGGTGTCGGTCGGCAGCACGACCAGCTCGCCGCGGCGGACGGCCGATGCGGCCTCGCGCAGACCGGTCGCGCGGTCGGTCGCGTCGCTGCAGTCGTAACGCCGTGCCATTTAACGGACCTCCTCGTGCGGAACAGACAGATGACTCGTGGGGGCCGGGCTCGTCATGGCGTCGCCCTGCGCGCGGTGGCGAAGCGGGGCCGGTTGTTCAGGTCGGGGTGGTCGGCCGCGTCGGCCCAGCCCCGCTCCTCGGTGAAGATCCACGGAACCTGGCCGCCCTGGGTGTCGGCGTGCTCGATGACCACGACGCCGCCGGGCCGCAGCAGCCGGTGCGCGGTCCGCTCGATGCCGCGGATGGTGTCCAGGCCGTCCTGGCCCGAGAACAGCGCGAGCTCGGGGTCGTGGTCGCGTGCCTCGGGTGCGACGTACTCCCACTCGGTCAGCGGGATGTACGGCGGGTTGGAGATGACCAGGTCCACCTGGCCGTCCAGCTCGGGAAGCGCGGTCAGCGCGTCGCCCTGCTGGAGAACGACGCGGGAGCCCTCGACGTTCTTGCGGGCCCACTGCATGGCCTCGTCGGACAGCTCCACGGCGTGCACGCGCGAGCGCGGCACCTCCTGGGCCAGGGCGAGCGCGATGGCTCCGGAGCCGGTGCACAGGTCCACGATGAGCGGTTCGACGACGTCCATGGCCCGTACGGCGTCTATCGCCCAGCCGACGACCGACTCGGTCTCCGGGCGGGGTACGAAGACGCCGGGGCCGACGTGCAGCTCCAGGTAGCGGAAGAAGGCGCGCCCGGTGATGTGCTGGAGCGGCTCACGGGCCTCGCGGCGGGCGATCGCCTCCCAGTAGCGGGCGTCGAAGTCCGCGTCGGGAACCCGGTGCAGTTCACCGCGCTTGACGCCGTGGACGTGCGCGGCGAGCTCCTCCGCGTCGAAGCGCGGTGAGGGTACGCCGGCGTCGGCCAGCCGCTGGGTGGCCTGGGCCACCTCGGCGAGCAGCACGGTGCGGGGGTTGGGCCCGCGGCGGGGCCGCTGGGGGTCGTGACCCCCGGAAGGCGACGGCACGCTGTTCCTCCGGCTCGTTCTACGGGCGTGTTACGGGCGTTCTGCGGGCTTACTGGGCGGCGGCCAGCTTGGCGGCCGAGTCGGCGTCGACGCACGCCTGGATGACCGGGTCGAGGTCGCCGTCGAGCACCTGGTCCAGGTTGTACGCCTTGAAGCCGACGCGGTGGTCCGAAATGCGGTTCTCCGGGAAGTTGTACGTCCGGATGCGCTCGGAGCGGTCGACGGTGCGGACCTGGCTGCGCCGGGCGTCCGACGCCTCCTTCTCAGCCTCCTCCTGGGCGGCGGCCAGCAGCCGCGAGCGCAGGATGCGCAGGGCCTGCTCCTTGTTCTGGAGCTGGCTCTTCTCGTTCTGGCAGGAGACGACGATGCCGGTGGGCAGGTGGGTGATGCGTACGGCGGAGTCGGTGGTGTTGACCGACTGGCCGCCGGGGCCCGACGAGCGGTAGACGTCGATGCGCAGGTCGTTCGGGCCGATCTCGACCTCGACCTCCTCGGCCTCGGGCGTGACGAGCACGCCGGCGGCGGAGGTGTGGATGCGGCCCTGGGACTCGGTGGCGGGCACCCGCTGGACGCGGTGCACGCCGCCCTCGTACTTCAGGCGGGCCCACACGCCCTGGCCGGGCTCGGTGGCGCCGTTGCCGCCCTTGGTCTTCACGGCGACCTGGACGTCCTTGTAGCCGCCGAGGTCGGACTCGTTGGCGTCGAGGATCTCGGTCTTCCAGCCGACGCGCTCGGCGTAGCGCAGGTACATCCGCAGCAGGTCGCCGGCGAACAGCGCGGACTCCTCGCCGCCCTCGCCCGCCTTGACCTCCAGGATGACGTCCTTGTCGTCGCTGGGGTCGCGCGGGACGAGCAGCAGCCGCAGCTTCTCGGTCAGCTCCTCGCGGCGCGCTTCGAGGTCCTTGACCTCGTCGGCGAAGTCGGGGTCGTCGGCGGCCAGTTCGCGGGCGGTGCCGATGTCGTCGCCGGTCTGCTTCCAGGCGCGGTAGGCCGCGATGATCGGGGTCAGTTCGAAATAGCGCTTGTTGAGCCGCTTGGCCTCGCGCTGGTCGGCGTGGACCGCGGGGTCGGCCAGTCGCTTTTCAAGGTCGGCGTGCTCGCCGATCAGTTCTTCGACCGCCTCGAACATCGTGGGGGTTCCTCACCTGGCTGAGTCTTCCGGGATCCGGGGGTTCCCGGTTGCCGGCACCTGTGCGGCGTGCGCCGCGGCCCGGGACCTCCGGCGGGGTCCGTGGCCTGGACGACAAAACGCCGGTCCGCCGCCCCTTCGCGGGGGCGGGACGGAACCGGCGCCTTGCGGGTCGCTACTTCTTGGCGGAGCCGGCGGCCTTGCCGAAGCGGGCCTCGAAGCGGGCCACGCGGCCACCGGTGTCGAGGATCTTCTGCTTGCCCGTGTAGAACGGGTGGCACTCGGAGCAGATGTCGGCACGGATGGTGCCGCCGGCCACGGTGCTACGGGTGGTGAACGACGCGCCACAGGTGCAGCTGACCTGGGTCTCGACGTACTCCGGGTGGATGTCGCGCTTCAAGGGAATCTCCTAGGTTCGGGAGGGCTCCGGGTCGTTCCGCGGATTGCGGCGCGTGAACCGGGGCCGACGGTCCAGTCTGCCAGGACTGGCCTCATCTCCCAAAACCGGGGTGCTCCGGGATGTATTCCCAGCGGCCGGACGGTGCGGGGAGCGGGCCTGAGGGAACGATTCCGCTACTTCACGTAACTGTCGGTTCCGCCCTTGTCACCTGCGGAATCCTTGATCGCTTCCTTCGGGATGTCCTGATCCTGGCGCAGCGCGTCCCAGACCTGGCGCGACTGCTTGTCCAGCGGCAGCACACGGGACGGGTTCTTCGGGTCGTACGTGACCGGCAGCGTCACCATGTCGATGTTCTCCGACCCGATGCCGCCCATCTCCTTGGCGAGGCCCATGAGCGCGTTGACGGAGTTCAGGTCGGTGTCGGTGGTGATGGCCTTGGTCGCGGTGTCGGCGATGCCGTAGAGCTTCGTCGGGTTCGACAGCAGCCCGATGTTCTTGACCTGCTTCATCAGTGCCTTGATGAAGGTCTGCTGGAGCTGGATGCGGCCCAGGTCGCTGCCGTCGCCGCCGGGCACGCCGTGCCGGGTCCGGACGAGGCCGAGGGCGTCCTCACCGTTGAGGGTGTGCTTGCCGGGCTCCAGGTTCAGGTGGCTCTTGTTGTCGTGGATGGGCTTGGTGGTGGTGATGTCCACGCCGCCGAGGGCGTCGATGAGCTTCTTGAAGCCGGTGAAGTCGACCTCGACGAAGTGGTCCATGCGGATGCCGCTCATCGCCTCGACGGTCTTGACCGCGCAGGCCGGCCCGCCGACCTCGAAGGCGGTGTTGAACATCGCCTTGCGCTGGCCGGGTATGTTCTTGCCGTCCTTGGTGCAGTCCGGGCGCTCGACCATGGTGTCGCGCGGGACGCTGACCACGCTGGCCTTCTTGTGGCCCTTGAAGACGTGCACGATCATCGCGGTGTCGGAGCGGGCGTTGCCCCCGTCGCTGCCGTACTCGCTGTTCTTGCCCGCCCGGGAGTCCGAGCCCATGACGAGGATGTCCATCGACCCGTCGTCGTGGTCCTTGGGCCGGTCCTTGCCCAGGGCGGCGTTGATGTCGACGCCCTTCAGGTTGCCGTTGAGTTTGAAGTAGACGTAGCCGAGTCCCGCGCCACCGAGCAGTACGCAGCTGACCAGCGCGCACACGGTGATCGTCAGGGCGCGGCGGCGCCGGGTCGGGCCCTTGCGGCGGCGGCCCGTGGCACGTATGCCGCGGGAACGGCCCTTGGCCGTGTTCGCGGCGCTGCTGTCGTCCGCCATCTGCTCCTCAGTCCTCGTTCTCTCGGCTGCCCCACGCCGTCGCCGTGCACTGCCCGGCCCAGACTTGTTGCGCCTTGAAAGACGGGGGGCTGACCGGAAGGGTTGCACAACGGGGTTGAGAGCCATTCTTAGAACCGGGCCCGCGCCGGCTCCGGCCAAAAGTCGACTTTTGCCCGGGTGACCAGGTATTTCGTCCGGACCCGGAAAGCGGAGTGACGGCCTCCGCGGCCGGTGCGCGTGTGCGCAAGGCAACAATCTGCGGGTTTGTACGGGGAGCACGAAGCCCTCCCGGTCACCGAAGTGACCAGGAGGGCTCAGCCGAGCGGCTACGGCCGCGTCCGGCGCCTGTACGGGCGCCGGCGGGCCGTTCGCAGGGGGCGGGCGTCAGTCGTTGCCGTTGCCGTTGCCCATGCCGGGGGTCGTCTTCTGGATCTGGAGCAGGAACTCCGCGTTGGACTTCGTCTGCTTCATCTTGTCCAGCAGCAGCTCGATGGCCTGCTGCTGGTCCAGGGCGTGCAGCACCCGGCGCAGCTTCCAGACGACGGCCAGCTCGTCGCTGCCCATCAGGATCTCTTCCTTACGGGTGCTGGACGCGTCCACGTCCACCGCCGGGAAGATGCGCTTGTCCGAGAGCTTCCGGTCGAGCTTGAGCTCCATGTTGCCGGTGCCCTTGAACTCCTCGAAGATCACCTCGTCCATCCGCGAGCCGGTCTCGACCAGCGCGGTGGCCAGGATGGTCAGCGAGCCGCCGTCCTCGATGTTGCGCGCGGCACCGAAGAACTTCTTCGGCGGGTACAGCGCGGTCGAGTCGACACCACCGGACAGGATGCGGCCCGAGGCGGGCGCCGCGAGGTTGTACGCACGGCCCAGACGGGTGATCGAGTCCAGCAGGACGACCACGTCGTGCCCCAGCTCCACCAGGCGCTTGGCGCGCTCGATGGCCAGCTCGGCGACGGTGGTGTGGTCCTCGGCCGGGCGGTCGAAGGTCGAGGAGATGACCTCGCCCTTGACCGACCGCTGCATGTCGGTGACCTCTTCCGGACGCTCGTCGACCAGGACGACCATCAGGTGGCACTCGGGGCTGTTGCGGGTGATCGAGTTGGCGATCGCCTGCATGATCATGGTCTTGCCGGTCTTCGGCGGGGCCACGATCAGACCGCGCTGGCCCTTGCCGATCGGCGCGACCAGGTCGATGATCCGCGGCGTCAGCGCGCCCGGCTCACCTTCCAGGCGCAGCCGCTCCTGCGGGTACAGCGGCGTCAGCTTGCCGAACTCCGGGCGGCCGCGGCCCTGTTCGGGCGCGACGCTGTTGACGGTGTCCAGGCGCACCAGCGCGTTGAACTTCTCGCGCCGCTCGCCCTCGCGGGGCTGGCGGACCGCGCCGGTGACGTGGTCACCCTTGCGCAGGCCGTTCTTGCGGACCTGGGCGAGCGAGACGTACACGTCGTTCGGGCCGGGCAGGTAGCCGGACGTCCGGATGAACGCGTAGTTGTCCAGGATGTCGAGGATGCCCGCGACGGGGATCAGCACGTCGTCGTCGGAGACCTGCGGCTCGTTGCCGAAGTCCTCACGGCCGCGGCGGCCCCGGCGGTCCCGGTAACGGCCGCGGCGCCCGCGGCGCCCGCCCTCGAAGTCGTCCCCGTCCTCGTCCGCCCGGCGGTTGTCCCGGTTGTCCCGGCCGTCGCGCTGCTGACGGTTGCCGCCCTGCTGGTCGCCGCCGTCGTTGTTCTTGCTGCGGCGGTCGCGCTGGCCGCGCTCGCCACGCTCACCGCGGCCCTGGCGGTCGCCCTTCTGGCCGCGGTCCTGGCGGTCCCCGCGGTCCTGGCGCTCGCCCTTGCCCTGGCGGCCCTCGGCGCTGTCCGCCGCGGCCTCGGCCTTGGCGTCCTCGCGCGGCGCCGTACGGGTCTCGGCCTTCGGCTCGGTCCGGCCCTCGGCCTTCGCCTCACCGGCGCTGTCGGGGCTGCCCGCGGCGGCGGTGGCGCGGCGCCGGCGGCGCTCGCCGGCCGGCTGCTCGTCGCTCGGCTGGCCGGGGATGTCGATCTGCTGCTGGCCGGCGCCCTTGTCGGCGGCGGCCTTGCCGTCCGCCTTGCCCGTGGCCTTGGCGTCGCCGTCCTCGCCCGTACGGGCCTTGGAGGTCGCCCGGCGCTTGGGCTTGGTCTCGGTCTCTGCGGGCGCGTCGCCCTTGGCAGCGGCGCCGGAACCGGAGCCGGCGGCCTGCTTCTCCTTGATGACCTCGATCAGCTGGCTCTTGCGCATCCGCGCGGTGCCCTTGATACCGAGGCTGGAGGCGACCTGCTGCAGCTCTGCCAGGACCATGCCGTCCAGGCCGGTGCCGGAACGGCGGCGCCGCGCAGGCGCGGCGGGAGCGTCCGTGGCGGGCGCGGTGGCACTGCCATCGGTGCGTACGCCCATCAGATCGGTGGTGTCGCTCACGAAGGGTCCTTCCCTGGAGCGGGCGTCGGCCTGTCTGGCTCGGCGACCGGTTGTGCTGTCCGGCTGCGGTCCCGTACTTGCGGACCTGGCCGGGGCGGTGGTCCCGCCGGAAATGGCGGAGAGATCAGTTCATGGTTCCGGCGCGAAGAGATGTCTGTGACTCATGTCCGTCACGCCGATTCCGGAGCGTGCTCGCTTCTGCTCAGGCAACTGCTCCAAGCAGTTTGGGAGGCTCCCGGAAGAAAGGTGGTCCCGATGGGGGACACGGAGTACCGCGCCGCTGAGGCGTCACGTACTCACTTGAGGTTAACACTACCGGATCCAACAAACATTCCCCCTCTCGAAGACCGGCAATCGTCGATCACCCGGCGAGCGGCAGCACCGAAGTACCCGCCGCGTCGAGGGCCAGCCGGTTGGCCGCCCACCCCTCGCCCGCGAGGCCGGCGACCTTGTCGGCCGCGTCCTCCTGGACCAGCGCGAGGACCGTGGGGCCCGCGCCGGAGACGACCGCGGGGACGCCGTCCGCCCGCAGCCGGTTCACCAGGGCCACGCTCTCGGGCATCGCGGGAGCACGGTACTCCTGGTGAAGTCGGTCCTCGGTCGCGGCCAGCAGCAGCTCGGGGCGCCTGGTCAGGGCCTCGACGAGCAGTGCGGCGCGGCCGGCGTTGGCCGCCGCGTCCACGTGCGGGACGGTGCGCGGCAGCAGGCCCCGGGCGGTCTCGGTGAGCACCGGCTTGCCCGGTACGAAGACCACCGGAACGATGGAATCGGCGGGATCCATCCTGATCGCCCGCGCGGATCCGGTATCGGTCCAGGCCAGCGTGAAACCGCCGAGCAGACAGGCGGCGACGTTGTCCGGATGGCCCTCGATCTCGGTGGCCAGTTCGAGCAGCGCCGCGTCGTCCAGCTTCTGTTCGGCCCCTATGGTCACCGCGCGGGCGGCGACGATGCCGGCGCAGATCGCGGCGGAGGAGGAGCCCAGGCCGCGGCCGTGCGGGATGCGGTTGGCGCACACGATCTCCAGGCCGCGCGGCTGCCCGCCGAGCAGGTCGAAGGCGGCGCGCAGGGACCGTACGAGCAGGTGGCTCTCGTCGCGCGGCAGGGTCTCGGCGCCCTCACCCGCGATGTCGACGTGCAGGCCGGAATCGGCCACCCGCACCACGACGTCGTCGTACAGGCCCAGGGACAGCCCGAGGGCGTCGAAGCCGGGACCGAGATTGGCGCTGGTCGCGGGGGTGCGCACCCGGACGGCGGCGGCGCGGAACGCTGGACCGGCCATCGCTCGATGACTCTCCTTGATGTGATGCTGCGGCACTGCCCCGGAGCGCCGCGGCACCTGGGTGCCCGGCCGGCTCATGGGGACCGTTCTGACCTGCCCTGCACACCACTGCGGCATGCCGTGGGGAGGGGAGTTGGCTGCCAGCCTATCGAAGGAAGGTTCTGTGGCGACATAGGGCGCACAGGAGGCGCACGATGCGTGTCGCGCGCTGCCCGCGGCCGGCAGCCGTCTTTGCAGCCTTTGCAGGGTTTGCTCCGTCCGAGGTTACGGGGTTCCTGCGGGCTCCGTAACCCCTTTCGCGCGGTGTCGCACCTGCGGTCGCCGCGCGCTGTCGTACGGGGGGCGGGCACCCGGCCGCGGGAGACGGCCGGGTGCGTCGCGCCGTACGGAACGGTGTCCTACGCGAGGCCGAGGCGCTCGGCCGCGGCGTCCGCGTCGACCGGGACGGTGACCGGCTGCGGGGCGCCCGCGACGGCCCAGTCCGGGTCCTTGAGGCCGTTGCCGGTGACCGTGCAGACGATGCGCTGGCCCGGGTCGACCTTGCCCTCGTCGGCGGCCTTGAGCAGGCCGGCCACCGAGGCGGCCGAGGCGGGCTCCACGAAGACGCCCTCCTGGGAGGCCAGCAGCCGGTAGGCGGCCAGGATCTGACGGTCCGTCACCTCGTCGATGAAGCCGCCGGACTCATCCCGGGCGCGCTCGGCGAACTGCCAGGAGGCCGGGTTGCCGATCCGGATGGCGGTCGCGATCGTGTGCGGATCCTTGACGACTTCGCCACGTACGATCGGCGCGCTGCCGGACGCCTGGAAGCCCCACATGCGCGGGGTGCGCGCGGCGATGCCGTCGGCGGCGTACTCCTGGTACCCCTTCCAGTACGCGGTGATGTTGCCCGCGTTGCCGACCGGCAGCACATGGATGTCCGGCGCGTCGCCGAGCATGTCGACGATCTCGAAGGCGGCGGTCTTCTGGCCCTCGATCCGTACCGGGTTGACGGAGTTCACAAGTGCGACGGGGTACTTCTCGGAGAGGCCCCGGGCCAGCGTCAGACAGTCGTCGAAATTCCCGTCGACCTGGAGGATCTTGGCGCCGTGCACCAGCGCCTGGCCCATCTTGCCGAGCGCGATCTTGCCCTGCGGCACGAGGACGGCGCACACCATCCCGGCCCGTACGGCGTACGCGGCCGCCGAGGCGGAGGTGTTGCCGGTCGAGGCGCAGATGACCGCCTTGGCGCCCTCCTCCTTGGCCCGGGTGATGGCCATGGTCATGCCGCGGTCCTTGAAGGACCCGGTGGGGTTGGCGCCCTCTACCTTGAGATGCACCTCACAGCCCGTGCGCTCGGAGAGCACCTGGGCGGGCACCAGCGGCGTACCGCCCTCACGCAGCGTGACGACCTCGGTCGACGCCGCGACCGGCAGCCGGTCCCGGTACTCCTCGATGATTCCGCGCCACTGACGGCTCGCGGTGGAAATGGCAGACATGGGTTCCTTTACTCCCCTTCGACCCGCATGATGCTGGCGACGCCCCGGACGGTGTCCAGGTCGCGCAGCGCGCCGACGGTCGACGACAGGGCGGCGTCGGCCGCCCGGTGCGTGACGACGACGAGGGACGCCTCTCCCCCGTTCACGGTCTCACCGGAGCGGGCGGCACCCCCGTCCTTGCTCTGCTGGCGGACCGTGTCGATGGACACGCCGTGCTCGGCGAAGACCGTGGCGACCTGGGCGAGGACACCGGGCTTGTCGGCCACGTCCAGGCTGATGTGGTAGCGGGTGACGACGTCACCCATCGGGCCGACCGGCAGCTGCGTGTACGCGGACTCGCCGGGGCCGGTGGTTTCGGCCAGCTTGTTGCGGCAGACCGCCACCAGGTCGCCGAGGACCGCGGAGGCGGTCGGCGAGCCGCCCGCGCCGGGGCCGTAGAACATCAGCTGGCCGGCGGCCTCCGCCTCCACGAAGACCGCGTTGTACGCCTCGCGTACGGAGGCCAGCGGGTGCGTCAGCGGAATCATCGCGGGGTGCACGCGCGCGGTGACCGAGGCACCGTCGGCGGCCCGCTCGCAGATCGCCAGCAGCTTGACCGTGCAGCCCATCCGCTTGGCGGAGGCGATGTCGGAGGCGGTGACCTCGGTCAGCCCCTCGCGGTGCACGTCGTCGATGGTCACCCGGGTGTGGAAGGCGATACCGGCCAGGATGGCGGCCTTGGCGGCGGCGTCGAAGCCCTCGACGTCGGCGGTCGGGTCGGCCTCCGCGTACCCGAGGGCGGTGGCCTCGTCCAGCGCTTCCGAATACCCCGCCCCGGTGCTGTCCATCTTGTCCAGGATGAAGTTCGTCGTCCCGTTGACGATGCCCAGCACCCGGTTGACCTTGTCGCCGGCCAGCGACTCGCGCAGCGGCCGGACCAGCGGGATCGCGCCGGCCACGGCGGCCTCGTAGTACAGGTCGGCACCGTTGGCCTCGGCGGCGGCGTGCAGCGCGGCACCGTCCGCGGCGACCAGCGCCTTGTTGGCCGACACCACACTCGCACCGTGCTCGAACGCGGTGGTGATCAGGGACCGGGCGGGCTCGATCCCGCCGATCACCTCGACGACGACGTCGATGTCGTCCCGTTTGACCAGCTCTTTCGCGTCAGTGGTGATCAGCTCCGCGGGAACCCCGGCACGCACCCGGTCCGGGCGGCGCACCGCGATCCCGGCCAGCTCGACCGGCGCGCCGATGCGGGCCGTGAGGTCGTCGGCGTGCGTCGTCATGATGCGCGCCACCTCTGAGCCGACCACTCCACAGCCCAGCAGCGCCACCTTCAGCGGACGCGTACGCATCATTCGACCTCTTTCACTTTCCTGCTCGGTCTGCACCAGTCTCACGCACCGGACCGGGAATTCCGGCCCCGGTCCGGATACCGAGACATCTGTTCCACCATTGTCGGTCACCCGGCGGGGGTGGGGGACACCGGGCGGGCAGGCGGGTCCTGTGCCCGGCGGGTCCGGCTCCGCCGGGAGCCGGACCCGCCCTCCGGTACCGCGCCCGTCGTCACCCCACGTCGAGGCGGAGCAGGTCCTCCTCCGTCTCCCGCCGCACGATGACCCGGCCGGCTCCGTCGCGCACCGCGACCACCGGCGGGCGCAGCGCGTGGTTGTAGTTGCTCGCCATCGACCGGCAGTACGCGCCGGTCGCGGGCACCGCGAGCAGGTCACCGGGGGCCACGTCGGCGGGCAGGAACGCGTCCCGTACGACGATGTCGCCGCTCTCGCAGTGCTTGCCGACCACCCGCGAGAGCATCGGCGGGGCGTCCGAGACCCGCGAGGCCAGCGCCACGCTGTACTCGGCGTCGTAGAGAGCCGTACGGATGTTGTCCGACATGCCGCCGTCGACGGAGACGTAGGTCCGCAGCCCGTCCAGCTCCTTGACCGTGCCGACCTCGTACAGGGTGAAGGCGGTCGGCCCGACGATGGCGCGGCCCGGCTCCACGGACAGCCGCGGCACGGCCAGCCCGGCCGCCGCGCACTCCCGCGTCACGATGTCGCCCAGCGCCTTGGCGATCTCCTGCGGCTCGCGCGGGTCGTCGTCCGAGGTGTACGCGATACCGAGCCCACCGCCCAGGTCGATCTCCGGCAGCTCCACGCCGTGCTCGTCCCGTACCTCGGTCAGCAGCTGCACCACGCGCCGCGCGGACACCTCGAACCCGGCCATGTCGAAGATCTGCGACCCGATGTGCGAGTGGATGCCGGACAGCTCCAGGCCGTCCAGCTTCAGCACCCGCCGTACGGCCTCCGCGGCCTGCCCGCCGGCCAGCGCGATGCCGAACTTCTGGTCCTCGTGCGCGGTCGCGATGAACTCGTGCGTATGGGCCTCCACGCCCACCGTCACCCGGATCTGCACCCGCTGCCGCTTGCCCAGCCGGTCCGCGATGTGCGCCACCCGCACGATCTCCTGGAACGAGTCCAGCACGATCCGCCCGACCCCGGCCTCCACGGCCCGGGTGATCTCCTCGATGCTCTTGTTGTTGCCGTGCAGCGCGATCCGCTCGGCCGGCATCCCCGCCGCGAGCGCGGTGGCCAGCTCGCCACCGCTGCACACGTCGAGGTTCATCCCTTCCTCCGCGAGCCAGCGCACCACGGCCCGCGAGAGAAACGCCTTCCCCGCGTAGAAGACGTCCGCCTCCGTCCCGAAAGCGTCCTTCCAGGCCCGGCACCGGGCCCGGAAGTCCTCCTCGTCCAGGAAGTAGGCGGGCGTGCCGAACTCCTCGGCGAGCGCGGCGACGTCGACCCCGCCGACGGTGACCTGCCCGTCCTCGTTCCGGCTGACCGTACGGGACCACACCCGCGGGTCGAGAGTGTTCAGGTCGGTGGGCGGAGCGGAGTAGTGGCCCTCGGGCAGGACGTCGCCGTGGCGGGGGCCTGCGGGGTGTGCGGAGCGGCTCATGGCGTGGAGGTTCCCCTCGAGTACGGGTCCGGCGCCGCCGCGCGTAGGGCGCCGCCGGATGGTTCACAGACGTTCGGGCGTGGAGATGCCGAGCAGGTGCAGGCCGTTGGCGAGCACCGTTCCGGCGGCTTCGGCGAGGGCCAGCCGGGCACGGTGCACGGCCGAGGGTTTCTCCTCCCCGACGGGCAGCGGCGGACACACGTCATGACATCGCAGCCAGGCGTCGGCGGTCACTTCCAGATGCCGCGCGATCCGGTCCGGCGCGCGGTGCCGGGCGGCGGCCTCGACGACCCCCGGAAATTCGGCCAGCGCGGCCCAGACCTCCCGGGCCTCCCGGCCCTGCCACCCGTCCCCCGGATCCCCCGGCTCGGCCACGAACCCCAGCTCCCGGGCGTTCCGCGTCATCGCACACGTACGCGCATACGCGTACTGCACCCGGAACCGGCCGTTGCTCTCCCGCTGCACCGGCCGCCCGGGCACGCGCACAGCGTCGTGCGGGGCGGGCCGCAGCAGGACCCAGCGGGCTTCATCGGGGCCCAGGCGGGCGGTGAGGGCGGGCCAGTCCCCCAGGTTTCCCTCGACGGGACGGGGACGGATCACCTCGGGCGCCGTCCCCGCGGTCCGCTTCACGTCGGCCGTGGAACCGGCCCCCACACCCCCCGCCGGCAAAATCCGCTCCAGCGCTTCCACCATGACCGCAGCACGCACCCCCGGAGCAGCTCGCAGCACCACCGGGCCCTGGCCGTGGCTCTGCGACTGGCCCTGGTCCTGCCCCTGGGAGTGGCTCTGCGGCTGGCCCTGGCCCTGGTCCTGGCCCTGCCCCTGGCCGTGGCTCTGCGGCTGGCCTTGATCCTGGCCCTGCCCCAGATCCTGCCCTTCCCCCTGATGCTCACCGCCGCCGTGCCCGCCGCGGGCGCATCCGTACCCCCGCCCCTCAGCGATCACACTCGCCACGAACCCGGCGCGGGCGGGCCCCGTCAGCCTCACGTTCAGAAAACCGGCCCCGGCGATCTCCACAGCGCCGACCCCAGGCACCCCCACCAGCCGTTCACGCAACACCCGCGCCACCTCACGCGGCGGCCGCCGGGCCTCCTTGGCGACCTGCAACGCGACATTGCACGCCAAATCCGCTTCCCGGCCGCCGTCACCGTCACGGTCGCCGCCACCGCCGGCGCCACTCCGCAAGGCGGGCGCACGCACCACGACCCGCTCCGGAACGGTCACGGAGAGTTCTCCGTCCTCCACAGCGCCACGCACGGAGCGCAGAACGGCGCGGGAGAGCTCAGCGGGGGTCACGCCCCAAGCCTATGAGAGAAACAACCCCCCACCGCCACCCGGTTTCACCCACCGGACACCCCACACCCCTCACACCCTCCGTAACCACCGCACCCCCGCCCACCTGCCACCTGCCACCCCTGCCCCTCTCACCCCGCAGGCCGCCCCACAGACTCCTCATCCCCTTCACTGCCCACACCGCCCACACCGCCCACACCGCCCCCCGCGGCCCCGTCTCCCCCTGCACCCCCACCCGCATCCCCACCGCCCCCCGCATCAGTCAGCCCCTCACCCCTCAGCCCTTCGCCCCCCAATCCCTCATCCCCCAACCCCTCACCCTTCAGCCCCTCACCCCTCAGCTCCCCGCCACCACTCATCAGCCGCCGCACCATACGCACAAGATCCATCGGCTCGAACGGCTTCGCCAGAAACGCGTCCACCCCCACCGCCTGCCCGCTCTCCACCTCCCCCTGCGTACAGGCGGAGACGACAGCGAGCGGAATCCCCCGCGTCCGCGGATCGGCCCGCAACCGAGCCGCCGTCTGCAGCCCGTCGAGCCGGGGCATCACCACATCGAGCGTCACCACGTCCGGAGCGACCCGATGCACGATCTCCAGGCACTCGGCACCATCGGCCGCGGTCACGACCTCGAAGCCCTCAAGCTCAAGGTTGACCCTGATCAACTGCCGGATGACCTTGTTGTCGTCGACCACAAGGACCCGGCCGGACAAGCCAGGCACACCTTGAGACTAGGCGCGCGCCTCCGGCTGCGTCCGGGCTTTCCCCACTTCCGCCCCGTCCGAGGGACCTTCCCCCGACCCTCCCCACCCCCACTCCCCCATGCGCTACGCGCCCCTCCCCCGACCCGTTCATGAACACCCCGTCAGAGCTGGTAGTGTTCTACCCGTCGCCGCGAACAACGGCCGACACGCCCCCGTAGCTCAGGGGATAGAGCAACGGCCTCCGGAGCCGTGTGCGCAGGTTCGAATCCTGCCGGGGGCACTTCACCTGAAGTGCCAGAAGACCCCGCCACCAGCGAGAACGCTGGATGCGGGGTCTTTGCGTTGCATGCCGCAGTCGTGTGGCGGCTGGAACAGCCGTATGCCGGAGGCCGCGGGCGAGGCATGAACGGGATCGCGTGGCCCTCCGCCCGTCACCGGCGTACCGCTGGTGAGCGGGAGCCGACCGGGCAGGACGCCGATCGAACTCGCCCTGTTCCCCAGCTGTTTCGACGCCGCCGGCAGGTTCAGGGCCGCCACGACCTACCCGGCGGAAGCTGTCCTCCGGGGATCGGGACCATGATACGAAGAGCCGCATGCACCCGGACGCCCCACCACCTGTCACCAGCAAAGAGCTGGCGGCAGCCACCCAGGACCCCCTGAGCTTCGACGAGGAACCGAAGCGGCAGGCATCGAACGCTGAACTGGCTGATGAAGTCTCACGGATTCTTCACATCGACCAGCAGCAAGCCGCATTCATAGTCGCCGAAGCCGAACGGCTCTATGTGAACCGAATGCGCGAAAGGTTCTCAGACCTTCGAATCTCTGAACGCCTCAAGCGAACCAATCCGTTCCTGCTGCGAATCCGCGGCGCAGAGACAGTCCGAGACTGGGCGACACTGCAGGTGCAAAGCGCCTTGTACGCCTCGGAAGAGGAAGCCGTCGGGCATCTCCTCGAAGCAATCGTCAAGGCCTGCTTCCCCGGCGCCACTGAACCCGCCCTACCCGATGATTTCGACTTCGAAAGCATTGACTCAGACGGGGTCATTCACGGCTACCAGGTCAAGATGAGCTGGGACTGCATGCCGATGAGCTCGCGGAAGAACCTGTCGAACACCATCACCAGGGTAAAGGAACAATATCAGGCCCAGGGGAAGTCCTTCATAGGGTATTTTGCTCCATGTTACGGAAGGGCCAAAACGAAGAAACCGCCCGGGCAGGAGTACATCACACTCGCCAGCAAAGAATTCTGGCAGCGCGTCGGGGGCGGCACGGCCGACTATGACGTCAGGGTCGGGGAAGTCTGCGCTCTCTTGTGCTCGGAGTTCAGGACTGAAGTTCTCGACACCCTGGTTCCGGACCTGCTGCAGAGGCTGTCATTGGCGGCCCAGCCTGAGATCGGGGACCACGAAGGCCAGATCGACTATGCAAAACTCTTCCGCAGGGTGAACAAATAGCTGATGCCAGCGACGGCGGCACCTCCCCTGCACAGGGATGATGCCGCCTTCGCTCCTCTTCAGACAGAAACGGAAGTCACTGGGATGCCCGCTTCCAGCGTCGTCTTGACATGCTCACCTATAGCCTGCGCCAACAGCACAGGAACAGCATTCCCGACAAGCTTGTACTGATCCCGGCCCAAACCGTGGAATTCCCAGTCGTCGGGGAAGGTCTGGATACGAGCACACTCACGAACCGTGAGTGGCCTGTCCTCCACCGGGTGGCACAGCGCAGTGCTGGCATTCTGCGGCTCAGTGAGAATAGTCGGAGAAGGCGACTTGAACGACAGGCGCCGCCAGTACCCTGAGCGTCCGCCCTTCGCGTAGAAGGCGCGCCCCATGGATTCCTTCTGGATCTCCTCCGGAAGGTCCCTCCAGTTACCACCCTCAGGAACCATGCGCAGATACTTCAGCTTACGCTCACTGAACTTCGCGCAATGCGAATCATCATCGACCAGACCGTCAAGGGCCTCGCCGATGGTCCGCCAAGGCTCCAGAAAGAGACTGGGCTCCTTCGCATGCGTAGGCTCAGGGAAGGTTACCGGCGTCCCGTCCCGATATCCCAACAAGAATACGCGCTGCCTGGCCTGGGGAACGCCATAATCGGCCGAGTTGAATTCGCGATACTTGAGGCTGTACCCCAGCTGTTCCAGCCGGGCACAGAGCTCACGCAGAAGCGAACCATGCAGCTCGTCAATAATTTTGCCGTTGTTATTGTACGGCAGTTTCCGCCATCGGGTGGAAGCGGAGAGCAAGCCCTTGACGTTCTCCATCAAGAAGGCCTTGGGTTGCAGCTCTTCCACCAGACGAACGAACTCGAAAACAAGCGGGCCCTTGTCCTCGTCGTCGAGCCCGAGCCGCTTACCTGCGGTACTGAAGCTCTGGCACGGAGGGCCGCCGGCCAGAAGGTCCACGTCCCCTGGAGCAAGGCCTGCCGCCTGGAAGATCTGCCCTGCGGAGAGTTCTCTGATGTCACCGTCGTAGTACGGGAGCTCCGGACGATTCGCACGCGCCGTGGCAACGGCTGCGGGCATATTGTCCGCAGCAAATCGAATCGCGAACCCCGCTTGCTCCAAGCCCAGGTCCAGCCCCATCCCACCCGAGAAGAGCGACACGCAATTCGGTGCACCCATGGTTTGAAGCCACTCCTGACGATTTCCACTTTCCGAACTTGCTCGCGGCAGCCCGGAGTTGCACCGATGTGCCGCCCGCATTCTACACTGTTCTCACGAAATCTCAAGCATCGGCTCATCGTTTCACCTCTTTACGGAGCTCCCACTACTCCCCCCTCCATGAATTGCGCATTTTCTGTTGGAACTGCATAACAGGTCAGGCTTGAAGAGCGCTATCAGGTGCCGAAAAGGCATGAGCAACTCTCCCGCCCCTTCGCGCCGACCCTCCAAGCCGGCAGGGCTTGCGCAGAGGGCGAGTGGCGGCGCGAGCTGACAGGGGGGCGTTGTGGTGGGGCAGAATGCCCGTTCGTGGCCATTCGGGTGTTGATCGCTGATGATCAGGAGATGGTTCGTCGGGGGATGCGGCGGATCTTGGAGAGCCAGGCGGATGTGGAGGTGGTGGGGGAGGCGGTGGACGGGGTCGGGGCTGTGGAGATGGCTCGGGGCCTGGAGCCGGATGTCGTGTTGGTGGATGTCCGGATGCCGCGGATGGACGGGCTGGAGGTGACCAGGGTGCTCGCCGGGGATTCGGCGGGGTGGCGGACGAAGGTGGTCGTGGTGACCACGTTCGATCTGGATGAGTATGTGTATCCGGCGCTGCGGTACGGGGCTTCGGGGTTTCTGCTGAAGCGGTCGGGGCCGGCGTTGCTGGTGGAGGCGGTGCGGGCGGCGGTTTCGGGGGACAGCCTGATCAGTCCGGAGATCACGGTGCGGCTGCTCCGGCATGTCCAGGGGGCGGATGTGCGGGGGAAGAGGGGGAGTTCGCCGCTCACTGAGCGGGAGGTCGAGGTGGCGGCGCTGGTGGGTGAGGGGAAGACCAATGCCGATATCGCCGGCGAGCTGTTCATCTCGGCGGGGACGGTCAAGACGCATGTGGCGAGCATTCAGCGGAAGTTCGGGGTGCGTAATCGGGTGGGGGTGGCGGTGCGTGCGTGGGAGTTGGGGTATGTGGATGAACGGGGGCGGGAGCGTGGGCGCGGGGCGCGCTGATCCGCGTGTCTGCGTATCCGCGTGATCGCGTACGCCCATACACCCGTATGCCCGTATGCGCGAAGCGCGTAAGCGCGCCGGAGAGCGGCCGGCGGTGTGCGTAGCCTCGGGCGCGTGGACGGTGATGTGAGGCGCCCGGGGCGTAAGCGGTGTGTGTGGTGTGTGGTGCTTGTGGGAGTGGTGCTGCTGCCTGCTCTGGGGGCCTCGGTCGGTGCGCTTCCCCTGGCGCTCTGTGCGGCTGTGACGGTGGCGGTCGCGGTGCTGGGGCGGGGGGTGCGGCGGGTTTCGTTCGCGCAGGGGGTGAGCTTCGCCGCGGGGCTGTCGCTGGTGCTGGACTTCGCGTATTTCGGGGATCCGAAGCCGGTCGGCTTCTGGCTGCCCTTCGAGGGGGCCGCCCTGCTGGTTCTGCTGTACCGGGTGGCGCGGCGGGAGCCCGCGTCCCGGGTCGGCTGGGTCGGTGGGCTGGTGGGGGCCGCAGTCGTCTGTCTGCTGTTGCGGATCACGCTGCACATGCCGGAGCAGGGGTGGCGTGAGTCGGTTTTCGGGCTGTTTCTGGGGTTCTTTCCTGCTGCGTGTGTGGCCGGGGTCGGGCTCTATCTGAGGTCGTTGGACGGGCGGCGGGTGCGTGCGGTCGACCAGGCGCTGCGTGCCCAGCGTCTGGAAGTCGCCCGCGATCTGCATGACTTCGTCGCGCACGAGGTGACGGGGATCCTGCTGGAGGTTCAGGGGGCGCAGCTGGAGCAGGGCGTTCCGCAGCAGACGCGGGAGTTGTTGGAGCGTCTAGAGGGGGCGGGACTGCGGGCGCTGGACTCCATGGACCAGACGGTGCGGGCGCTGCGTCAGGTGGAGGGGAAGAAGTGGGAGGAGGCGCCGCCCACCCGGGTGTACGGGCTGGCCGATCTGGGTGAGCTGGTGGATCGATTCTCTGCGATGACGCGTGCGGAGACATGGTGGGCGGCGGAGGACGAGCCGGCGGAGATGTTGTCGCGGGAGGCCGGGGATACGGCGTACCGCGTGGTTCTGGAGGCGTTGACCAATGTGCGGCGCCACGCTCCGCACGCCACCCGGGTCGGCGTGGAGGTGCGCCGTACTGCCGAGGGTTCGGTCGAGGTGACGGTCACCGATGACGGGGGTGGGGTGGCTGGGGACGGCGAGGAGCCTAGGGACGGCAGGGTGGCTAGGGACGGCAGGGTGGCTGGAGGCAGTGGGGTGGCTTCAGGCAGCGGCGTGGCTGGAGGCAGCGGCGTGGCTGGAGGCAGCGGCGTGGCTGGAGGCAGCAGGGTGGCTGGGGACAGAGGCCATGGACGTGCCAGGACCGGTGGTGGCACAGGCCTGGCCGGGTTGTCGGAGCGGGTCGACGCGCTGGGTGGGGTGTTCCGGGCGGGGCCGCATGACGGGGGCTGGCAGGTCGGCTGCGTACTTCCGACGGCGAGGAAGGTCCGCTGAGAGCCCGGTGGCGGGGCCCCGCGCTGACCCCGGCCCGTCCGCGGATATCTGCCATTCGGTAGATGTGCCCCCTGTTCCCCGCTGGAAGGCTCGGTGGCGGTCAAGAAACGCGAGCCTGGAGGGGCAGATGAGGCGGGTGGGCCAGGTGGGGCGAGTAACACAGGCAAGGCAGGCAAGGCAGGCAAGGCAGTTGGAGCAGGCAGGGCCGGTGACGCAGACGCTCGGCAGGGGTACGTCGAAGCGGCGCCGTGCCCGTGGGACGGCCGTGCCTGCTGGTGTCACGGCGCTGGGGCTGGCGCTGGGCCTGGGGCTGACCGGCTGCTCGGTGAATGCCTCGGAGGCGACTCCCGAGTCGAAGACGTTCCCCTTTCAGGGCAGGACGCTGAAGGTGAAGACGCACGAGATCGCCACCGACCTGGTCGCGGTGGACCGTAAGGACGTCAAGGTCACCCGGTGGTTCGATGCCGCGGCCGGAAGTGCGCACCTGTCGTGGGAGTTGAAGGGGGACGTGCTGGACATCGACGCCGGGTGCAGCGGATTCGCTCTTTGTGACTCCAGGTTCCGGGTGGAGGTCCCGAAGGGGGTCACCGTGCTGCGTGACGGCGCGAAGACCGGCTTGCGGGGCAAGGGCTGATCGTGCTGCGGCTTTCCGGAATCACCAAGGTGTACAAGGGCGGCAGACGCGCCGTCGATGACGTGACCCTGCATATGGGTCCGGGCATGCTGGGGCTGCTGGGGCCCAATGGCGCCGGCAAGTCTTCTCTGATGCGGGTCGCCGCCACTGTCACCCGTCCCACCGAAGGTGAGGTCCTTTTTCAGGGTGAGGACGTGGTGGCCAGGCCCGATGTGCTGCGCAGGGCGCTCGGGTATCTGCCCCAGGATTTCGGGGTCTATCCGAATCTCACCTCGCGGGAGTTTCTGGGCTATCTGGCCGCGGCCAAGGGAATTTCGGCCCGGTCGGCCAGGGCCCGTATCGACGCATTGCTGGAACTGGTCAATCTCACCGAGGCGGTCAAGCGGCCCTTGGGCACGTACTCCGGCGGAATGCTGCGCCGGGTGGGCATCGCACAGGTACTGCTCGGTGATCCGCAGGTCGTCATCGTGGACGAGCCGACGGCCGGTCTCGACCCGGAGGAACGGGTGCGGTTCCGCAATCTGCTCAGCGAGCTGGCCTCGGACAAGGTGGTGCTGCTCTCCACCCACATCGTCTCCGACGTGGAGTCGGTCGCCTCCGACATCGCGGTGGTGGCGAACGGGCGGTTGCAGCGCCGTGGTACGCCGGAGGCGCTGCTGGGCGAGGTGGACGGGCAGGTGTGGGAGGCGCTGGTCGACCCGGCCGCCGTGCCGCGGGTGCAGGAGCGGTACCTCGTCAGCCGGATGGTGCGTACGGCCCAGGGCGTGAAGGTCCGGCTGCTGTCCCCGGAGCAGCCGTACGAGGGCGCGGTGCGGCTCACCCCCGACCTGGAGGACGCGTACCTCCACGTCATCAACGGAGCGTACGGGCCGAATGGTTCCGCCGCTCCCGAGCGGCAGCCGGCGTCGGCGCGAGCGAGGGCGGTGTGAGCCGATGACGCGTGTGCTCCGCGGCCTGGCGGTCGCCGACTTCAAGGACCGGGTACGGCGGCCCGCCTACCTGGTGACCCTGGCCGCGGCGGTGGCCCTGGGGTACGTGGCGGTGCCGGACGCGGGCGCCAAGTGGGTCATCATGCAGCTCGGTGACTACCGCGGCGTCTACAACAGCGCGTACGTCGGTACGGCGACCGCGCTCGCCTGCGGCCTGTGGATCTCGCTCGGCGGCTTCTACGTCGTACGCAACGCCATCGAGCGCGACCGCCGCACCCGAGTGGGGCAGTTGCTCGCGGCGACCCCGATGCGGACCTCGTCCTACCTGGCGGGAAAGTTCCTGAGCAATCTCATGGTGCTGACCTCGATGGTGGGCGTGCTCGCCGTCACCGCGCTGGTGATGCAGCTCGTACGCGGCGAGTCGACGAGCGTGGACCTGCTCGCGCTCTGGCGGCCGTTCCTGCTGCTCGCGATGCCCCTGGTGGCGCCGGCCGCCGCCTTCGCCCTGCTCTTCGAGGCGCTGCCGCTGCTGAGCGGCGGGCTGGGCAACATCCTGTGGTTCTGCATCTGGGTGGGGCTGGCCGTCGGCGGGCAGGGGCCCGGCCTGCCGCTGGGCGGCATCGGTGTGAACAGTGTCGCCATGTCGATGTACGAGGACATGGCGGCGCAGCGGGCCGAGGTGGACGGATCGTTCAGCCTGGGGCTGACGTACCTGGACGAGCCGCTGCGGGTGTTCGTCTGGCACGGCTTCACACCGGACGCCGGGTACGTGCTGGCCCGGGCGGCGTTCCTCGGCATCGCGGTGGTCGTCGCGCTGCTGCCCGCCCTGTGGTTCCGCCGCTTCGACCCGGCGCGGGCCAGGCAGCCGGCCGAGCGCCCGGAGCAGGGCCAGGCGGCGGGCGTGGTCCCGGCCGTATACGTGGACGAGGTGCCACGCTCGGCGGGCGGCCATGACGCCGCCGTCAGCACCGTACTGAAGACACCACCGCGCCCCGGCCGCGTCCTGCTCCGCCTATGGACCGGTGAGCTGCGCATTCTGCTCAAGGGCGGGTCGAAATGGTGGTGGTGGGGTGCCGGACTCTGGATGCTCCTCGGCGTCTGCTCACCGATGCCCGGCGCCACGCGGCTGATGCTGCCGGTGTCCTGGCTCTGGCCGGTGCTGATCTGGTCGCGGCTGGGGACGCAGCGCTACGAGCACGAGGTCGAGGGCGTGCTCGGCGCCTACCCTGCGCCGCGCCGCCGGGTGGTCGCGGAGTGGGCGGCGGGCGCCACGCTGACCGCGGTGGTGGGCCTGGGTCCACTGGTGCGGCTGATCATCACCGGGGACGTCACGGGGATCGCCTGCTGGGCCGCCGGCGCGCTGCTCGTGCCGTCGCTGGCGCTGGCACTGGGCACCCTCAGCCGTACCCACCGCCTCTTCCAGGCCGTCTACCTCCCCCTCTGGTACACGATCGCCAACGGTCTGCCGGTCTTCGACTTCATGGGCGCCATCCGGATCGAGGGCCGGCCGGCGGGGCTGCCCCCGGTGGTGGTGCTCGCGCTGGCGGCGGCACTGGTCACGGTGGCTTTTCTGACCGACGCGGCACGGCGGCTCAGCCGGGACTGACGCGCGGCGGCCGGGCGGCACGAGGCGGAACGGCGGAGGCGCCCCGCACCTCAGTCCTCCCGCCCCGTCCCCCGGTCCGACGACGGCCACACATACGGCAGCCCCTCCGGGACCTCGGGGAAGAGGCCGCGGTAGTGCTCCGGGGCCTTGGTGACCAGGGCCGACTGGTGGCTGCGGTGGAAGGCCGGGTCGCCCAGCCAGTTCGGGAGGTCGCCGGCCGCGGACAGTTCGGCGTAGGAACGGACGGGCGTACGGGGGCGGTGGGCCGTGAAGTCGTGGGTGAGGGTGGTGGCGCAGGTGTCCTGGCGGCCGGCGTCGGTCCATTCACGGCACATTTCGAGGCCGTACCGGACCAGGGCCTCCTCGTAACCCGCCCACATGCGCACGGCCGGGTGATGCCGCCAGCCGTAACCGGGCACGGTGAGGCCGCGCAGCACCTGAAGGGTCTCCACCCGCTGCTTTCCGAGTCGGCGCACGTCGAGGACGGCGGCGGAGGCGGCGAAGTCGGGGTACGGGAGGAAGGTCTGCATGGGGCAGGTGTAGCCCCTGCGCCGGGGTGGCGCAGGGGCGGTTGCTTCCTATGACCCAGCGGCGGGCGCGCCGGCCCGGCGGCCGGGCCCGTCCTACTCCGACAGTTTGGACAGCGGTTCGTCCGGCGTGGCGACGGCCGCGGTCAGCAGCCTGATCAGCGCCCCCGCCACCCCCTCCACCGTCCCCCGCTCGAAGAGGTCCGTGTTGTATTCCACGAAGCCGTCGAGGCCTTCGGGGGTGCCTTGGGGGGTGCGTTGTTCGGTGAGGCCGAAGGAGAGGTCGAAGTGGGCGACGCCCAGGTCGAGGGGTTCGGGGTGGGCGTGGTGGCCGCCGAGGGTGAAGTGGCGTTCGGGGGCGTTGTCGAGGGTGAGGAGGGTCTGGAAGAGGGGGTGGCGGGCGGTGGAGCGGGCGGGGTTGAGGGCTTCCACGAGTTGTTCGAAGGGGAGGTCCTGGTGGGACCAGGCGGCCAGGTCGGTGGCGCGGACGCGGTGCAGCAGCTCGCGGAAGGTGGGGTCGCCCGAGGTGTCCGTACGGAGGACGAGGGTGTTGACGAAGAAGCCGACGAGGTCGTCCAGGGCCTGGTCGGTGCGGCCGGCGACGGGGCTGCCGAGGGGGATGTCGGTGCCGGCGCCGAGGTGGGTCAGGAGGGCCGCCAGGCCGGCTTGGACGACCATGAAGAGGCTGGTTCCGGTGTCGCCGGCCAGGGCGTGCAGGCCTTGGTGGAGGTCGGCGGGGAGGTGGATCGGGAACATGTCGCCGCGGTAGGTGGTGACCTCCGGGCGGGGCCGGTCGAGGGGGAGGGGGATTTCGGCGGGCAGGCCGGCGAGTTGGTCGCGCCAGTACGCCAGTTGCCGGTTGTACGTGCTGTCGGGGTCGGCCGGGTCGCCGAGGAAGTCCTGCTGCCAGAGGGTGTGGTCGGCGTACTGGACGGGGAGCGGGGACCACTGCGGGTCCTCGCCGGCGCTGCGCGCGTCGTAGGCGGCGGCGAGGTCGCGGGAGAGCGGGGCCATGGACCAGCCGTCGCCGGCGATGTGGTGCAGGAGCAGGAGGAGGACGTGGTCGGTGGGGCCGGTGGAGAAGAGGGTGGCGCGCAGGGGGTGTTCGGTGGTGATGTCGAAGCAGTGGCGGGCGGCTTCGTGCAGGGCGGGGGCCAGGTCGTCGGGCGTGACCTCGGCGACGGTCAGCAGGTCGCGGCCGGAGTCGGGCGGGAGGATGATCTGCTGGGCGGCGCGGGCCCGGCGCGGGAAGACGGTGCGCAGGCTCTCGTGGCGGGCGACGAGGTCGCCGATGGCGGCGCGCAGGGCGCCGGGGTCGAGTGTGCCGGAGAAGCGCAGGGCGAGCGGGATGTTGTAGGTGGGGCTGGGGCCTTCGAGGCGGTGCAGGAACCACAGGCGGCGCTGGGCGTAGGAGAGAGGTACGGCGTCGGGGCGTACGGCGGGTTTCACCGGCGGGCGGGCCTCGGCCGTGGCGGAGTCGATGCGCTGGACGAGGGCGGCGACGGTGGGGGCCTCGAAGAGGGCGCCGATGGGCAGTTCGACGTTCAGGGCGGTGCGGATGCGGCTGATCAGGCGGGTCGCCATCAGGGAGTGGCCGCCGAGGACGAAGAAGCTGTCGTCGATGCCGACGCGGGGCACGCGCAGCACGTCGGCGTACAGCCCGCAGAGGATTTCTTCCTTCGGGGAGCGGGGGCCGCGGCCGCCGAGTTCGGAGCGGGGGTCGGGGGCGGGCAGGGCCTTGCGGTCGACCTTGCCGTTCGGGGTGAGCGGCATGGCGTCGAGCGCCACGAGGGCGGACGGCACCATGTAGGCGGGCAGGCGGTCGCGCAGGTGGCGGCGGAGGGCGGTGGCGTCGAAGGCTTCCCGGGAGACGGGGACGAGGTGGGCGACCAGGCGTGCGTCGCCCGGGGTGATCTCGCGCAGGTTGACGGTGGCCTGGGCGACGGCGGGGTGGGAGGTCAGGACCGTCTCGATCTCGCCGAGTTCGATGCGGAAGCCGCGCATCTTGACCTGGGAGTCGGCGCGGCCGATGTAGTCGAGTTGTCCGTCCGCGGTCCAGCGGACCAGGTCGCCGGTGCGGTACATGCGGGCGCCGGGGGCGCCGAAGGGGTCGGCGACGAAGCGTTCGGCGGTGAGGCCGGGGCGGTTGAGGTAGCCGCGGGCCGGGCCGGTGCCGCCGACGTACAGTTCGCCGGTCACCGACGGGGCGACGGGGCGCAGGGCGCTGTCGAGGACGTAGACGCGCATATTGTCCATGGGGCGGCCGATGGGGACCGTGCCGGCGATCCGCCGCGGTGCGCGCATCGCGTGGTACGTGGCCGACATGGTGACCTCGGTGGGCCCGTAGACATTGCAGACGCGGGTGTCCGGGCAGGCGTTGAGGATCTTCTGTACGGCGGACGGGGAGGCCGCTTCGCCGCCCGTCCAGACCTGCCGTACGCCCGCGAGCGCGCCGGGGCACTCCTCGGCGAGCAGGTTGAACAGGGCGGTGGTGAGGAGGACCGCGGTGATGCGGTGGGTGGTGAGCAGGTCGCGGTAATCGTCCGGGGTGAGGTCGCCGGGCGGGGCCATGACCAGGTGGCCGCCGTTCAGGAGCGGTACCCACAGGTCGAACGTCGAGGCGTCGAAAGCGGTGGAGGCGTGGCCGAGCACGGTGTGCCGGGCGCCGTCCGACCCGTCCTCGGCCCAGCAGCGGTCGGCGGTCAGGGCCACCACGTCGCCCTGGGTGACGGCGATGCCCTTGGGGGTGCCGGTCGAGCCGGAGGTGTACATGATGTACGCGGCGGAGTCGGCGTACGCGGCGGGAGGGGCGACGTCGGCGGCGGGGAGGTCCGCCACCGGGGCGGTGACGGGCAGGTCCACCGCCCCCGCGCACCCGTCCACAGCCAGCGCCGGCACGCCGGGCAGGTAGGCGGCGGCCGGCAGGTCCCGCTGGGTCAGGACGAGGACCGCTTCGGTGTCGGCCGCGATCAGCCGCATCCGGGCCGCCGGGTAGCGCTTGTCGAGCGGTACGTACACGCCGCCCGCCTTGAGGACGGCGAGGATCGCGACGACCAGGTCGGCGGAGCGGTCGAGCAGGACGGCGACGCGGCTCTCGGCGCCGACGCCGTGCCCGGCCAGGCGCCGCGCGAGGCGGTCGGCGCGGGCGTCGAGTCCGGCGTACGTGAGGGTGTCGTCCCCGAAGGTGAGGGCGGGCGCGTCCGGGGTCTCGGCCACCCTGGCCTGGAACGCCTCGGCGAGTGAGGTACGCCGGACCGGCCGGTCGGTGGCGTTGACCTCGCCGAGCAGCAGGGCCCGTTCGTCGGCGGTCAGCACGTCGAGGCGGGCGATCGACTGGTCGGGGTCGGCGGTCACCGCGTCGAGCAGCGCGACGAACCGGGCGGCCAGCGCCTGGACCGTACGCCGGTCGAAGAGGTCGGTGCTGTACTCGATCGCGCCGTCCACGCCGGGGCGTTCGCCGTGCGCGCCGCGCCGTTCGGTCAGGAAGACGGACAGGTCGAAGCGGGCGGCGTCGACGTGCACGGGTTCGGTGCGGGCGGCGTGGCCGCCGAGGGTGAACTCCCCCGCGGGCGCGTTGTCGAGGGTGAGCATGGTCTGGAAGAGGGAGTTGCGGGCCGCCGAGCGGACCGGGTTGAGGGCTTCGACCAGCTGCTCGAAGGGCAGGTCCTGGTGGGCCCAGCCGGCGAGGGCGGTGCTCCGTACGCGCTGGAGCAGTTCGCGGAAGGTGGGGTCGCCGGAGGTGTCCGTGCGCAGGACGAGGGTGTTGACGAAGAAGCCGATGTGGTCGTCCAGGGCCTGGTCGGTACGGCCGGCGACGGGGCTGCCGAGCGGGATGTCGGTACCGGCGCCGAGCCGGGTGAAGAGGGTGGCCAGGCCCGCCTGGAGCACCATGTAGAGGCTGGTGCCGGTCTCGCCCGCGAGGGCGTGCAGGTGCTGGTGCAGCCGTGCGGGGATCTCCCAGGTGATGGAGTCGCCGCGGAAGGAGGCGCGCTGCGGCCGGGGGCGGTCGAAGGGCAGCGCGATCTCTTCGGGCAGGCCCTTCAGCTGCTCGCGCCAGTAGGCGATCTGGCGTCCGTAGACGCTGTCGGTGTCCTCGGGGTCGCCGAGGAAGTCCCGCTGCCAGAGGGTGTATTCGGCGTACTGGACGGGCAGCGGGGCCCACTGCGGTGCCCGGCCCTGGCGCCGCGCGTCGTACGCGGTCGCCACGTCGCGGGAGAGCGGTGCCATCGACCAGCCGTCGCCGGCGACGTGGTGGAGCAGCAGGAGCAGGACGTTCTCGGCCGGGCCGGCGCGGAAGAGCCGTACGTGCAGGGGCAGGTCGGCGGTCAGGTCGAAGCGGTGCCGGGCGCCTTCCTTGAGGAGCGCGCGGAAGGCGCCCGGGTCGGCGGGCACGTCCTCGGTGACGCTGAGGATGTCGAAGGCGTCCGGGTCGGTGGCCGGGTCGAGGATCACCTGCTGCGGGGTGCCGCCGGTCTCGCGGAAGACGGTGCGCAGGCTCTCGTGCCGGGCGAGCAGGTCGCCGAGGGCGGCGCGCAGCGCGTCCTCGTCCACCGGGCCCGCGATGCGCAGCATGAGGGGGATGTTGTAGGTGGGGCTGGGGCCTTCGAGGCGGTACTGGAACCACAGGCGGCGCTGGGCGTACGACAGCGGCAGGACGTCGGGGCGCGGCATGGGGCGCAGGGCGCTGCGGGTGCGTGCGGTGGACAGGCCGAGCCGTTCGACCAGGGCCTCGACGGTGGGGGCCTCGAAGAGGGCGGCGATGGGCAGCTCCACGCCGAGGACCGCCCGGATGCGGCTGACCAGGCGGGTGGCGAGCAGCGAGTGGCCGCCGAGGGCGAAGAAGCTGTCGTCGATGCCGACGCCCGGGACGCCGAGGAGGTCGGCGTACAGCTCGCACAGGATCTCCTCCTGCGGTGAGCGCGGGGCACGGCCGCCCGCGCCGGTGCGGGCCGGGTCGGGGGCGGGCAGCGCCTTGCGGTCCACCTTGCCGTTCGGGGTCAGCGGCAGCGCGTCGAGGACCGTGATGACGGACGGCACCAGGTGTTCGGGCAGCCGGGCCAGCAGGTCGCGGCGCAGCTCCGCGGCGAGGGTCTGCCGGGCGGCGTCCTCGGCGGGCACCACGTAACCGGTCAGCCGGAGGTCGCCGGTGCGGTCGGGGCGCGCCGCCACGGCGGCCTGCCGCACCGCCGGATGGGCGGCGAGCGCCTGCTCGACCTCGCCCGGCTCGATGCGGTGGCCGCGCACCTTGACCTGGTCGTCGGCGCGGCCGACGAACTCCAGGTCGCCGTCGCCGCGGCGCCGTACCAGGTCGCCCGTACGGTACATCCGCGTACCCGCCGGGCCGAACGGGCAGGCCACGAACCGTTCCGCGGTCAGCGCGGCGCGCCCGAGGTAGCCGCGGGCCAGGCCGGAGCCCGCGAGGTACAGCTCGCCCGCGGCGCCGTCCGGCACCGGCCGCAGCAGCGCGTCGAGCACGAAGAGCCGTACGTCGCCGAGCGGCGCGCCGAGCGAGGGCACCACGCGGCCGGACAGCGGCTCGCCCGCCGACGCGCACACCGTGGCCTCGGTCGGGCCGTACGCGTTGACCATGCGGCGCCCTGCCGACCAGCGTTCCACCAGGTCGGCGGGGCACGTCTCGCCCGCCACGGCCAGCGAGACCAGGCCGGGCAGCGTGGCCCGCGGCGGCAGGGCGGCCAGCACCGACGGCGGCAGGGTGGCGTGGGTGACGCGCTGTGCGGCGATCAGTTCCTCCAGGCCCGCACCCGGCAGCAGCCGCTCCCCCGGTGCCATGACCAGGGCGGCGCCCGCCAGCCACGTCACGCACATCTCGGAGACCGACGCGTCGAAGCTGGGCGAGGCGAACTGGAGCACCCGGCTCTGCCCCGTCACCGCGAACCGCTCGGCCTGCGCGGCCGCCAGCGCGGCGAGGCCGGTGTGGGCGACGACGACGCCCTTGGGCGTGCCCGTCGAGCCGGAGGTGTGGATCACGTACGCGGGGTGGGCCGGGCGCAGCGTGGTCGCGGGGGCGGTGTCCGGGTACGCGGACAGGTCCCGGCGCATCGTCTCGGCGTCCAGGACGAGGACGGGCGCGGTGTCGGCCAGGACGAAGGCGCGCCGCTCGGCGGGGTAGTCCGGGTCCACGGGTACGTACGCGCCGCCTGCCTTCAGGACGGCGAGCAGCGCGACCGCCAGCTCCACCGAGCGCGGCAGCACCACGGCCACCAGCGTCTCCGGGCCGACGCCCTGGCCGGTCAGCCAGTGGGCCAGGCGGTTGGCGCGCGAGTCCAGTCCGGCGTACGAGAGGGCGGTGTCCTCGAAGACCAGCGCGGTGGCGTCCGGCGTGCGGGCCACCTGCTCGGCGAACAGTTCGGGCAGCGTGGCGTGCCGGACCGCGGGCCGGACGGCCGACGCGTCCCGGCGCAGCCGGTCGTGTTCCTCGGTGGTCAGCACGTCGAGGTGGGCGAGGGGCACGTCCGGTGTGGCGGCGGCCGTCTCCAGGACGCGGACGAGCTGGGTGGCGAGGGTGGCGACCGTGGAGGCGTCGAAGAGGTCGGTGCTGTACTCGACGAAACCGTCCAGGCCGAGCGGTTCGCCCTGCGGGCCCTGGCGCTCCCAGAGGCTGAAGAAGAGGTCGTACTTGGCGGTGCCGGTGCTGAGCAGTTCGGCGCGGGTGCGGACGCCGAGCCGGTCGAAGCCGCCTTCGGGGGCGTTCTGTACGGCGGCGACCACCTGGAACAGGGGCTGCCGGCCCGCGGACCGCACCGGGTTGAGGGCTTCCACCAGTTGCTCGAACGGCAGGTCCTGGTGGGACCAGGCGGCCAGGTCGGTGTCGCGGACGCGGCGCAGCAGGTCGCGGAAGGTCGGGTTGCCGGAGGTGTCCGTGCGCAGCACGAGGGTGTTGACGAAGAAGCCCACCAGGTCGTCCAGGGCCTGGTCGGTGCGGCCCGCGACGGGGCTGCCGACCGGGATGTCGGTGCCGGCGCCGAGGCGGGTGAGCAGGGCCGCCAGGCCCGCCTGCACGATCATGAACAGGCTGGTGCCGGTGTCGCGTGCCAGGGCGTGCAGGTTCTGGTGCAGTGCGGCGGGCAGTGTCAGGCCGAGCGCGTCGCCCCGGTACGTCGCGCGCCGGGGGCGCGGGCGGTCGTACGGGAGCGCGATCTCTTCGGGGGTGCCGTTCAGCTGCCGTGTCCAATAAGCGAGTTCCCGCGCTTGGACACTGTCCGGGTCCTCGGGGTCGCCGAGGAACTCGCGCTGCCAGAGGGTGTAATCGGCGTACTGGACCGGCAGCGGCGCCCACTGCGGTGCCCGGCCCTGGCGGCGCGCGTCGTACGCCGCCGCCAGGTCGCGCGAGAGCGGCGCCGCCGACCAGCCGTCACCGGCGATGTGGTGCAGCAACAGCAGCAGCACGTGCTCGTCGGGCGCGACCTGGAACAGCGTGGCCCGCAGCGGCAGTTCGGCGGCGATGTCGAAGGCGTGGCGGGTGGCCTCGTGGAGCAGGCGCCGTACGTCGTCGGGACCGGTCCGCACCACGGAGAAGACGGGCGGCAGGCCGGCCAGGTCCTCGGGGGCGAGGACGACCTGGTGCGGGGTGCCGGTGGCCGTCTCGTGGAAGACGGTGCGCAGGCTCTCGTGCCGGGCGAGCAGGTCGCCGAGCGCGGCGCGCAGCGCGTCGTGGTCCAGTTCGCCGGACAGGTGCAGCGCCGTCGGGACGTTGTACGTGGCGCTCGGGCCTTCCAGCCGGTGCAGGAACCACAGGCGGCGCTGGGCGTACGACAGCGGCAGCACGTCGGGGCGCGGCTGCGGCCGCAGGGCCGGGCGGTCCCCGGAGGCGGCGGCGTCGACGTGCGCGGCGAGCGCGGCGACCGTGGGCGCCTCGAACACGGCGGTGATCGGGAGGTCCACGTCCAGGGTGGTGCGGATGCGGCCGATCAGGCGGGTGGCGAGCAGCGAGTGGCCGCCCAGGGTGAAGAAGTTGTCGTCGATGCCGACCCGCGGCACGCCGAGGAGGTCGGCGTACAGCTCGCACAGCACGCCCTCGCGCGGGGTGCGCGGTGCCCGGCCGCCGGCCCCGTCGCCGAGGCGGGCCGGGTCGGGTGCGGGCAGCGCGGCGCGGTCGACCTTGCCGTTGGGCGTCAGGGGCAGGGCGTCCAGCGCGACGAGGGCGGACGGGACGAGGTGGGCGGGCAGCCGGTCGCGCAGGTGCCGGTGGAGGTCGGTGACCAGGGCGGCGGTGGTCAGGGCCGCGCCGGGGTCGGTGGTGTGGTCCGCGAGGGGGCCGGTGAGGTCGCCGGCGGGGCGGCAGAGGCCGACGGGGACCGCCGAGGCGAGGTCCTCCTGCGGCGCGAAGAGCACGTCGTACTGGCCTTCCGGGCTCTCCGGTGCCCAGGTGGCGGCCGTCCACAGGCCGAGGCGGGCACCCAGTGCGGTGAGCTGTTCCGGTTCGGCTCCGAGGGCGGCGGCTTCGGTGGCGGCCAGCCGGGCGCGGGCCTCGGTCAGCGGCAGGCCCGCCGTCACGGCGGCCGCGGCCGCCGCCTCGCCCGCCAGGCGCGGGTTGGGCACGCCGGTCAGCCGCAGCCGCTGTCCGGGCCGGTCGCGCAGGGCCTGTTCGAGGCCGGCTGCGTCGGTGACGTCGCGGCCCCAGGCCAGGGCCGGGACGTCGGCGAAGGAGACCGTGCGGGCCGGCCGCTTGTGCAGCACGACGTCGTAGCGGTGGCGGGTCAGCTCGTTGTGGTGGCGGGTGCCCTTGAGCTGGAGGCCGGTGCCGGTCACGTCCGGCAGTGCGGCGGGCAGGGCGGCGAAGAAGTCCGGGTCGACCAGGAGTTCCTTCTCCAGCCGGACGCTCTGGTCGATCGTCGCGGCGAGGGCGGCCGGCTCCGTACCGGTGCCGGCGCGGTGCAGCTCGACGGCCGTACGGAAGAGCCGGAGCAGGCGCCGGTTGCGGAGGTCGCCGACGAAGACCCGGCCGCCGGGGGCCAGCAGGCCGACGGCGTTGCGCAGGACGCGCAGGAAGTAGGCGGCGTTGGGGAAGTACTGGGTGACCGAGTTGATCACGATGGTGTCGAAGTACCCGGTGGGCAGTCCGTCGGTCACGTCGGCGGGCCGGCAGCTCAGCTCGACCTTGCCGGCCAGCTCCGGTACGGCGGCGACCTGGCGGCGCAGCCGCTCGACGGCGGGGGCGGAGAAGTCCGCGCCCCAGTACGCCTCGCAGGCGGGCGCCACCCGCGACAGCAGCAGGCCGCTGCCGACGCCCATCTCCAGCACCCGGCGGGGCCGGAGGTCGAGGATGCGCCGTACGGTCTCGGCGCGCCAGTCGCGCATCTCCTCGACGGGGAGGGGGGTGCCGTCGTAGCTGCTGTTCCAGCCGCTGAAGTCCTCGCCGAACGGCGGCTCGTCGTCCTGGGCCTTGGCGCCGTCGGCGTAGACCAGGTCGTGCATCTCCTGCCACTCGCCGACCTGGTGGGCGTCGTCCCCGGCGTCCGGCGCGGGGCCGTCGGACGGGACGACGTAAGCGACCAGGCGTACGTCGCCGGGGCGGTCCTCGCGGGCGGCGACCACGGCCTGGCCGACCGCCGGGTGGGCGCCGAGCACCTGCTCGACCTCGCCCGGCTCCACGCGGTGGCCGCGCACCTTGACCTGGTCGTCGGCGCGGCCGACGAACTCCAGCCCGCCGTCGTCCCGGCGGCGCACCACATCGCCGGTGCGGTACATCCGCGCGCCCGCCGGGCCGAACGGGCAGGCCACGAACCGCTCCGCGGTCAGCGCGGCGCGCCCGAGGTAGCCGCGGGCCAGGCCGCTGCCGGTGACGTACAGCTCGCCGGTGGCGCCGTCCGGCACCGGGCGCAGTGCCGCGTCGAGGACGTACAGGCGTACGTCGGCGATCGGTGTGCCGAGCGCGGGCACCACGCGGCCGGACAGCGGCTCGCCCACCGTCGCGCACACCGTGGTCTCCGTCGGGCCGTACGCGTTGACCAGGCGGCGGCCGGCCGACCAGCGTTCGACCACGTCCGGCGGGCAGGCCTCGCCCGCCACCGTCAGCGTGGTGATCTCCGGGAGGGTGGTGTGCGGCGGGAGCGCCGCCAGCACGGACGGCGGCAGCGTGGCGTGCGTGACGCGCTGCTCGGCGATCAGTTCCGCGAGGCCGGCGCCGGGCAGCAGGCGGGCGGCGGGCGCCATGACGAGGGCGGCGCCGGTCAGCCAGGCGACGCAGATCTCCGCCACCGACGCGTCGAAGCTGGGCGAGGCGAACTGCAGGACACGGCTCCCGGACGTCACCCCGAACCGCTCGGCGTGCGCGGCGGCCAGTCCGGCGAGGCCCGCGTGGGAGACGACGACGCCCTTCGGGACGCCCGTCGAGCCGGACGTGTGGATGACGTACGCGGCGTGGTGCGGGGTGAGCCGCACGGCGGGGCCGGTCGTGGGGTGGCCGGACAGGTCGCGGGGCAGGGTCTCCTCGTCGAGGACGAGGACGGGGGCCGCGTCGTCGAGGAGGAAGTCCCGGCGCGCCCGCGGGTACTCCGGGTCGACGGGTACGTACACGCCGCCCGCCTTCAGGACGGCGAGCAGCGCCACCGCCAGCTCGGCCGAGCGCGGCAGGACCAGCGCCACCCGGGTCTCCGGGCCGACACCCCGTTCGGCGAGCCAGTGCGCCAGGCGGGCGGCCCGTGCGTCCAGTTCGCGGTAGGACAGCTGTGTGTCCTCGAAGACCAGCGCCGTGGCGTCCGGGGTGCGCGCCGCCTGCCGGGCGAACAGGTCCGGGAAGGGCTCAGCGGCAACTGCCGCCTGCGTCATGTCGTTCACTGGTCCTCCACTCGTCGGCCGGCGCCTGGAGCGGGCCGTTCACAAGGTGCGAAAGCGCTGATGGGGGTGGGTTGCCCGGACCGTGGCCGCACTGGAAAGGTGCTCCCCGTGACAGGGACGGGCGGACCGCCGTCGGCGGTGGTGGCGGGCACGGACGAGGTGCTGGGGGCGGTCCCGGCGTACGAGCGGCTGCTCACCGCCGTGGAGCGGCGGCGCGCCGACGCGTTCCTGGCCCCGGCCCCGCGGGCCGACTTCGTCGCCGCGCACGTCCTGGTGCGGCTCTGCGCTGCCCGGCTGCTGGGCCGGCCGGCGGACTCCCTCGTACTGGAACAGCGGTGCCCCGGCTGCGGCTCGGACGAGCACGGCAGGCCGGGTCTCGCCGGGCTGCCGCAGGTGTCCGTGAGCCTGTCGCACACCACGGGCGTGGTGGCCGCGGCGGCGGGCCTCGCGCCGGTCGGCGTGGACGTGGAGCGGCGGACGCTGCCGGACAGTGTGCGGGGCGCGGCGGGCCGGGTGCTGAGCGCGGCCGAGCGGGCGGCGATGCGCGGACACGCCGACCCGGACGCGTACTTCCTGCGCCAGTGGGTCCGCAAGGAGTGCTTCGTCAAGCTGGGCCGGGCCACGCTGGGCGGGCTGGCCGCCGTGGACCTGTCGGGGCTGCCCGACGGTAGCGGCGGTCCGTCGCCCGGCCCGTCCCGCCACGGCGACCTGTACGTCCTCGACCACACGGACCCGCGCCGGGACGCGGTCGCCGCCGTGGTGAGCACGGCGCGGCCCCGGATCGGCGCGGCGGTCCCGCCAACCGATCCGGCACACCCCGCTGACCTGGGCCGGAGCATCTGACCGCGGCCCCTCACGCCAGCAGCTCGGCGAGCCGCTGCCGGTTCAGCTTGCCGTTGTCGTTGTGCGGCAGCTCCTCCAGGCGCCGGATGCGGCGCGGCACCATGTGCAGCGGTACGTGCTGCCGCAGCCAGTGGCTGAACTCGTGCGCCCGCATCTCCTTGCCCAGGTAGGCCGCCAGCAGCCGCACCTCGTCCTTGACCTTGACGACCACCACGGCCGCCTCGCTCACCTCGGGGTGGCGCCGCATCGCGGCCTCCACCTCGCCCAGCTCCACCCGGTGCCCCATGATCTTGACCTGGTTGTCCAGCCGACCGCGGTGCACCAGCAGGCCGTCCTCCCGGCGGACCCGGTCGCCGGTGCGGTACCAGTGGGCGCGGGTGAGCGGGCCGGTGCCGTCGTACGGTTCGGCGGGCGCGCCCGGCTCGTAGCGGACGAACCGCCCTGCGTTGTCGGCCGGGTCCAGGTAGCCGTCGAAGCGCTGGGCGCCGCGGACGCACAGTTCGCCGTCGTCGCAGGGCTGCCCCTGCTCGTCCAGGAGGACGGCTTCCATGTGCGGGTACGGCTGCCCGATGGGCACCGTGCCGTTGGTGCTGGCCGCCGCGGCGGACCCGCCGCCGGGGAGTTCGTGGTCGGTGCAGGTGATGGTCAGTTCGGTCGGCCCGTACAGGTTGTGGATGCGGCTGCCGGGCGCGACCTCGTGCCAGCGCGCGGTCAGCCGGGCGGTGACCGGCTCCGCGCTGAAGCAGCTGTGGCGCAGCGTGGTGACCTGGCCGGACGGCAGGTTGCCGTACCGCTCGGCGGTGGTGACCAGCGACGGTACGGAGAACCAGTGGGTGAGGCGGCGGCGTACCACGTAGTCCACGGGCCGGTACAGCTCGTCCTGGTCCGGTACGACGACGGTGGCGCCGGAGCCCCAGGCGACGAACAGGTCGTACACGGACGGGTCGAAGGTGAGGCCGAAGGTCTGCGACATGCGGCAGCCGGGGCCCGCCTCGTAGCGCGCGATGTTGTACGCCACGTACGGGGAGACGTTGCGGTGGCGGATCGGCACGCCCTTCGGACGGCCGGTCGAGCCGGAGGTGAACAGCAGGTACGCCTCGCGCTCCGGGTCGCCGTGGTGGGCGGGCAGTGCGTCGGCGGACGGCTCCGGGAGACCGGCGCCGTCCGCCGGTACGACGGTCACGGCGGGCCGGAAGTCCGCCGGCAGGCCGGTGAACGTGTCGCGGTGCTCCTCGCCGACGAGGACGGCGCCGACCCCGGCACGGCGCGCGATGTCGAGGTTGCGGGGCAGTGGGTGGTCGGCGTTGAGCGGCACGGCGGAGGAGCCGAGGCGCTGCACGGCCAGGTACGCGACGTACGCGGCCACCGTCCGGGAGGCGACCAGGGCGATCCGGGCCGGCGGGCGCACGGTGCCGCCGGTGGCGGGCTGCTCGTCGAGGACGCGGGCCGCCAGGGCCAGCGCCCTGCGGTGCAGTTCGCCGTAGGTCAGGGTGTGCCCGCCCAGTTCGAGGGCCGGGGCGTGCGGCCACCGGCGGGCGGAGTCGGCGAACCACTGGTAGAGGGTGCGGTCTTCCAAGGCGGGCTCCACGGGGACGGACGCGGCGGGAATGGGCTCGGCGGGGGAAGGCGGAAGGTGTGGTGCGGGGGCGCCGCCCGCTGCGGGCGGGTGGCTCACGGGGCGGCCCCCGCCGGTGCGTCCGGGGCCGCGGCGCGCTGCTCCAGGGCCGCACCCCTCCGTACGACGGGGCGCGCGACCACCGCGAACAGCAGCAGCACACCGGCGCCGGCCGCCACGTACGGGACGTTGACCTGGACCAGCTTGGCGAGCGCGCCGCCCGCCAGCGCGCCCAGCGGGATGGTGCCGGTGCCGATGAGCCGGTAGACGCCGTTGAGCCGGCCGAGCCGGTCGGGCGGGGTGGTGGCCTGGCGGAAGGAGACGGTCAGCGCCTGGTAGACGGCGGCGCCGAGGGCCATGACGGCGAAGCAGGCGGCCGCGACGAGCGCGTGCCGCACCAGGCCGGTGAGCAGCATCGCGACGCCCATCAGCACCATGCCGCCGAGCGCGGCCGGGAAGGTGCCGAACCGGCCGGCCAGCCGCGCGTTGAGCAGCCCGCCGACGATGCCGCCGAGCGCGCCGACGGCCAGGAACACGCCGAAGGCGGCTTCCGGCAGGCCCAGCCACCGTACGACGTAGAGGACTTCGAGCGTTCCGGTGACGCCCATGAAGAAGTTCAGCGCGCCGAGCATGCCCGCGAGCGTGGCCAGCAGCCGGTCGGCGCGGAGCAGCCGCATCCCGTCCAGCAGCATGGTGCGCCGGCGCGGTGCGTCACTCTTCCCCGTGCGGCCGGCGGACGCCCCGGGGTAACGCGGCAGCGTGGCCAGCAGGGCCACGCCCAGCAGGAAGGACACCCCGTCGATCAGGAACGGCAGTCCGGCGCCGGCGACGAAGGCCAGGCTGCCGAGCGGCTGCCCGGCGGAGTCGCGGAAGATCAGCTGGGCCACGTGCAGCCGCCCGTTGGCGGCGGCCAGCCGGCCGGTGTCCACCACCATCGGCAGGTACGACTGGGAGGCGATGACGTGCACCGTCTCGCCCAGCCCGAGCACCACCGCCACCGCGCAGACCACCGGCAGGCTCACCACGCCGGTGACCACCGTCAGCGTGAGGACCAGGACCGCGGCCGCGCGCATCAGGTCGACGCCGATCAGCAGCGCGCGCCGGTCGGCCAGGTCGGCCCAGACGCCGGCCAGCGGCGACAGCAGCAGCGGCAGCCAGTTGGCGACCGTCACCAGGGAGATCAGCAGCGGGTCGGTGGTGAGCGAGAGGGCGAGCAGCGGCAGGGCGGTCAGCCGTACGCCGTCGCCCAGTGCGGAGACCGCGGTGGAGGCCCACAGCCGCGCGAAGGCGCCGCGGCCGGCGCCGGCCGTCATGCCCACGGTTGCCCGGCGGCGTCGCCGGACCACAGGGCGGGGCCGGTCACGGTGAGTGTGGCGGGGGCGGGCTGCCGCTGCGGGACCAGGTGCAGGCGCTGGATGTCCGCCGGGGCCTCCGTGTCCGCCGCGCGGCCGTCCTGGCAGGCGCAGGGCTTGGAGTTGAAGCCCGCGAAGCGGTACGCGACCTCCATGATCCGGTTGCGTTCGGTGCGCCGGAAGTCGGCCTCCAGGTGCACCCCGGCCCGGGCGGCCCGGTCGGCGGTCCAGCGCAGCAGCTGCGTACCGATGCCGAAGTTGACCACCCGGCAGGAGGTGGCGAGCAGCTTCAGCCGCCAGCTGCCCGGCTGTCGCTCCAGCAGGACCACGCCGACCGCGCCGTGCGAACCGAAGCGGTCCTCGACGGTGGTGATCAGCACCTCGTGGTCCGGGTCGGTGAGCAGGACGCGCAGGTCGGCGTCCGAGTAGGGCACGCCGGTGGCGTTCATCTGGCTGGTGCGCAGGGTCAGTTCCTCGACGCGGGCGAGGTCGTCCCGGTCGGCGCGGGCGATGCGCATCCGCATGTCCAGGGAGCGCAGGAAGTCCTCGTCCGGGCCGTTGAACTCGCTCTGCGCGGCCTCGCGCCGGAACTTCTCCTGGTACATGGCCCGGCGGCGGCGGGCGTCGCTGGTGACGGTGGGCGCGAAGTCCGGCAGGTCCGGCAGGCCGGCCGCTTCCGGGGCGTCGTAGCAGCGGACGTCCGGCAGGTGGTACGTCACCTCGGCGCGCTCGGTGTGCTGGTCGTCGATGAAGGCGATGGTGTTCTGCGCGAAGTTCAGCTGCTCGGCGACGGCGCGTACGGCGTCGGACTTGCGGCCCCAGCCGATGTGCGGCAGCACGAAGTACTCGGCGACGCCGAGGCTTTCGAGGCGGGCCCAGGCGTCGTCGTACTCGTTGCGGCTGGCCACCGACTGGAGGATGCCGCGCTCGTCGAGGGCCTGGAGCGTCTTCAGGACGCCGGGCCGCAGGGCCAGTTCGTCGTTCTCCAGCAGGGTGCCCTGCCACAGGGTGTTGTCCAGGTCCCAGACCAGGCACTTCACCGCGGGGAGCGCGTCCGTCCCGGCCGCGTCCGTGGTGGGTGTGGTCTCCGTCGCCGTGCTGCCCGCCATGCCGGTCATACCTCCCAGAGGGTCACGGCCCAGGCCGCGACGGGGCTGTTGTTCAGGACGAGGACGAGGTCGCCGGGCGCCAGTTCGCCGCGGGACAGCAGCCGGTCCAGGTTGAGCACCACGTCCATGGCGCCCGTGTGGCCGTACGCCTGGAGGTGTTCGGCGCACACCGGGTGGACCGGCAGGCCGAGCAGGGTCTCGTAGAACTGGTAGGCCGGTGCGGTGACGTTCTGCATGAGGGTGGCGGCGACCTGCCGCCGTTCCACGCCCGCGTCCTCCAGCACCTCACCGACCAGGCGCTTGAGGTGCTGCTGGCTGTGCAGGGCCAGTTCGAAGCGGTAGCGGTCGGCGGAGCTGACCTCCTCGCGCCACTCGTACCAGGGGGCGTTCTTGTAGTCGACCTGGAGGAGGTCGTGGAACCGGCCGTCGGTGTGCTGGCGGTGGGCGCGCAGGACGGGGCGGCCGCCGCGTACCAGGGTCATGGCGAAGGCGCCGTCGCCGACGACGGTGACCGGGTGGCGCACCCGGTCCAGGGCGACCGGGCGGCTGGCGTGCGTGATCATGACGGACTGCCGGGCCGGGTCGGCGACGAGCAGGTCCCTGGCGAGCGCCCAGGCCGCGCTGGAGCCCGTACAGCCCAGGCCGTCCAGCACGAAGGAGAAGGCCCGGGTGAGCCCGGCCTCGTGGGCGACCTGGCCGGAGCCGGAGCCGAGCAGCACCTCGGGGGCGCGGGCGCCGACCACCACCAGGACGTCCGGGTCCGGGGCCGCCGGGTCCTGCGCGCGCAGGCCGCGTACGGCCTGGGCGGCGAGCGCGGCGGGCGTCGTCCCGTCGGCGAACCGGCCGACCGTGCGGATGCCGCAGTCGCGCGCGAACTCGGCCTCCTCGCGCGGCAGTCCGGCGATCTCGTCCAGCTTCTCGACGGGTACCAGCTCGTCGGGCAGGAGGCAGTGCACGGCCCCCACCCCGACGGCCGTGTCCGTGCTGCTGCCCGTGTCCGTCGTCGTCATCCCCGGCCCGTCCGTACGTGGTCCGCGAGGAGCAGCTGGCTGATCTCCGTGCTGCCCTCGATGATCTCCATGAGTTTGGCGTCGCGGTAGGCCCGCGCCACCGGGTGGCCGTCGCGCGCCCCGCGGGAGGCCAGCACCTGGACGGCCGTGGCGGCGCCCTGGGTGGCTTCCCGGGAGGCGACGTACTTGGCGACGACGGCCTGGGTGCCCAACTCCGGCCGGTTCTCGTCCCAGCAGGCGCTGGCGTGCTCGCAGCAGCGCAGCGCGACCTGTTCGGCGACGGTCAGTTCGGCCAGGTGCCGGGCGACGAGCTGGTGGTCGGCGAGCGGCTTGCCGAACTGTTCCCGGGTGCGCGCGTGCGCCGCCGCGCTGTCCACGCACGCGCGCAGGATGCCCGCGCAGCCCCAGGCGACCGAGAGCCGCCCGTAGGTCAGCGCGGCGGTGGCGAGCAGGGCGACCGGCAGGCCCGCGCCGGACAGCAGGTGGTCCGCCGGTACGCGGACGTCGTCGAGGTGCACGTCGGCGTGGCCGGCGGCCCGGCAGCCCGTCGGGTCCGGCACCCGCTCGACGCGGACGCCCGGCGCGTCGGCCGGTACGACCACCACGGCCGCGCCGGAGCCGTACGTCCCGAAGACCACCAGCAGGCTCGCGTAGGCGGCGCCGGTCACCCAGACCTTCGCGCCGGTGACGCGCACGGTGTCCCCGTCGCGGCGGATCTCCGTGCGCATCGCCGACAGGTCGCTGCCCGCGCCGCTCTCGGAGAACGCGACACCGGCCGTCCCACCCCCGGTGAGCCGGGGCAGGAACGTGCCGCGCTGCACGGCGGTGCCGAAGCGCTGCACGGTCCAGGCGGCCATGCCCTGCGAGGTCATCAACGAGCGCAGGGAGCTGCACAGCGACCCGGCGTGCGCGGTCAGCTCGCCGTTGGCGCGGCTGTCCAGGCCCAGTCCGCCGTGTTCCGTGGCGACCTGCGCGCACAGCAGGCCGCGCCGGGACGCCTCGCGTACCGTCTCCGCGGGGATCCGGCCGGTCAGGTCCCACTCCCCGGCGCGGTCGCCGACGAGCTCGCCCAGCGCGGCGCGGGCGTCCGCGGTCGCCCGTGCCGTCACTGCCCCGCCGCTCCCGCGCCGCGCAGCCGCTGGACCAGCGCGGTGATGGCGGGCACGGTACGGAAGTTGTCCAGGGTCAGGTCGTCGCCCTCGACGGTGACCTGGAACTCCTGCTCGACGTGCTGGAGCAGTTCCAGGGAGAACAGCGAGGAGAACGCGCCGGAGGCGAACAGGTCCTGGTCCACGGCCCAGTCGCCGCCGGTGCGGGAGCTGAGGAACGCCACCAGACGCTGCTGTACGTCCTCGGTGCCGGCCGCCGGGCCGGTCTGGTTGTCGACGGTGGTCATGCGCGCGTTCCTCCGTAGGAGTAGAAGCCGTTGCCGGTCTTGTGGCCGAAGTCGCCGGCCCGCACCTTGTCCAGGAGCAGGTCGCAGGCGAGGTATCCGTCGTCGCCGGTGCGGTCGTGCAGCACCTTGAGGGTGTCGACGATGTTGTCCAGGCCGATCAGGTCCGCGGTGGCCAGCGGCCCCGTACGGTGCCCGAAGCAGCCGGTGAAGACGCGGTCCACGTTCTCGGCGGAGGCGCGGCCCTCGGCGACCAGCCGGGCCGCGTCGTTGATCACCCGCATCAGGATGCGGTTGGAGACGAAGCCGGGGCCGTCGCCGACGACGATGGCCTCCCGGTCCAGGGCGGCCAGCAGCCGGTCCAGCGCGGCCATCGCCGCGTCGCCGGTGCGCGGGCCGCGGATCACCTCGACCGCCCTGATGAGGTAGGGCGGGTTCATGAAGTGGGTGCCGACGACGTCCGCCGGGTGCTGGGTCCAGCCCGCCAGCTCGTCGACCGGTACGGCCGAGGTGTTGGAGGCGATCAGCGTGCCGGGGCGGACCGCCGCCGAGATCGCGCCGAGCGCCTTGACCTTGGCGTCGGTGGTCTCGGTGACCGCCTCGACGACGGCCGCCGCGGTGTCCAGCTGGTCGTAGGAGGTGCTCAGGGTCAGCTCGCCCTCCGGCCCCTTGGGCAGCTTGCCCAGCATCCTGGCGTGCCGCAGCTGCTGGCGGACCCTGCCGAGGGCGCGCTCCAGCTGGTCGTCGGACACGTCGATCAGCAGCACCGGGAGGCCGCGGCCCACGGCGAGCGTGGCCAGCGCGGTGCCCATGACCCCGGCGCCGACGACGGCCAGCCGGCCGTCGCCCCATCCGTCGTCCATCGTCGTCCCGTCCGTCGTCCCGTCGGTGGTCACTGGGTCAGGCGCCTTCCGTCACATCGGTCAACAAGGCCGTGAAGGTGGGGTGTGCGGCGAGGTGGCGCAGGGCCAGCAGGGCCCGTTCACCGTCCAGGCGGGGGTCCAGGCCGCGCTCGCGCAGCCACGGCCCCCACAGCCGGGCTTCCACGTCCACCCGCGGTGTGTCCAGGTCGTGGGTCTCGTACAGGGCCATGGTCGAGAGCACCGGGTCGCCGGTCTCCAGCGCCCGCCGGCCCGCCAGGCGCGCCCACTCCGCGACCGGTACGCCGCGGGTCGGCACGCCCAGCGCGCCCAGTTCGGCGAAGAGCGCGGCGAGGGTGGTGGTCCGTTCGCCGACCATGTGGTAGGCACGGCCCGCCGAGCCGGGTTCCCGGCCGAGCTGGACGACGGCGCGGGCCACCAGGTCGACGGGCGCCACCGGCAGCGGCATGTCGTCGGCCGGGTGGGCGCCGACGGCCAGGCAGGCGGCGACCAGCCGCCAGAGCATGTCGAGGTCGTTGCAGGCGCCGGTGGTGGTGTCGCCGCCGATCAGGCCGGGGCGGAAGACCCGTACCCGCATGCCGTCCCGTTCGGCCTGGTCCAGGAGGCGTTCGCTGACCCACTTGGAGATGCCGTAGCCGCCGGCCTCGGGGTCCAGGGGCTGTTCTCGGCGTTCCAGCAGCCGGCCTTCGGAACCGAGGGCCTGGCCGCAGGCGGCGAGGGTGGAGATGTAGCTGATGTCGGTGATGCCGTGGCGGCGCATCCAGCCGAGCAGGTGGTACGTGGCCAGGGTGTTGGCCGGGCGCAGCACCTCGTACGGCTCGGTGAAGACGACGTGGGCGCCGCAGTGCACGACGTGGCCGGTGCGGCGGGCCAGTTCGCCGTCGCGGTAGGTCTCGCACACCTGGGCGGCGTCGCGCAGGTCGCCGGGGACGATGTGCACCCGCGCCGGGTCGGGTTCGGGGAGCCGGAAGCGGGCGGCGGCCTCGCGCAGGCGCCGGCGGCCGTGCTCCTCGCCGTCGGCGCGGACCAGGCAGTAGACGCGGCTGTCGCGGTAGCCGGGGTCCGTGAGGAGTTCGTGCAGCAGGAAGGCGCCGACGAAGCCGGTGGCGCCGGTGAGCAGCACGTCCGTGCCGGGCGGGGTGGCGCGCGGTGCCAGGGGCGGCAGTTCGAGGGCCAGGTCGGCGTCGATGAGGGCGGCGTCCGGCGCGGCGCCCGCCGCCTCTGCCGGTCCGCCGTCCGTACGGTCCGACGCGCCGCGGATCGCCTCGGCGACGCGGGCGACGGTGGCCTGGCTGCCGCCGGTGCGGTGCAGGTTGAGGAGTGTGCCGTAACGCTCCTGCACTTCCAGGGTCATGCGCAGGCCGAGCAGGGACGTGCCGCCGAGGGAGCCGAAGGTGTCGTGCGGGCCGATGCCTGCGGTGCCGAACAGTTCCTCCCAGAGGGCGATCAGTTCGCCTTCGAGACCGGCGGGCCGGCCGGCGGGCGCGCTCGGCCGGGCGGGCTCCTGGTACGCGGCGCCCGGCACGTCGAACACCGAGTCGTCCAGCGCCGAGCAGCGGCGCCGGGTGAACGGGTACGTGGGCAGCGTGACGCGCCGGCCCGTCCCGTCGTCGAGCGCGCGGGCGTCCACCGGGACGCCGTGCAGCCAGGCGTCCGCGAGGGCCGCGGCGATCCGGTCCCCGGGGTCGGTGCCGTCCTCCGCCGGGACCACGTGCCGGCCGGGGCCGCTCTCCCCCTCGCCGACGACGATCAGGTAGGCATCGGCGGGCAGCGCGGCGGGCACGGTGTCGTACTGCTCGGTACGGCGGCCGAGTGCCGCCAGCAGCGCGGCGCGCAGCTCCTCGGCCCGCTCGCCGGCCGCCGTGACGGCCAGGACGGGGCGGCGCGCCTCGGTACGGACCGTGCGGGCGGCGGGCGGCCGGGGCAGGCGCAGGGCGGCGGCCAGCTTGTCGGGGGCCGCGGTGACCACCCGGCGTTCGGTGAAGTCCTGCCGCCCGACGCGCAGGGTGTGGGCGATGTCCCCCGGCGCGGCGCGGTCCTGGTCGATCTCGTCGGCCAGGCCGCGGGAGAGCGCGTCCAGCTCGGTACGCGTCCGCGCGGAGAGCTGGAGCCGGACGACGGGCCGGGCGGGCGCGGACGGGCGTACCGGCTCCGGCGGCGGGGCGAGGACGACGGAGGCGTTGGCGCCGCCCAGGCCCATCGAGTTCACCAGCACCCGGCGGCCGGCGTCGGTGCACCGCTCCAGCTCGGTGGGGACGCGGAACGGGCTGTCGGCCAGCACGCCGGGATCCCGGGCGTGCTCGAACATCGGGTGCGGTACGAGGTGGCCGGTGCGCACGACGTGAATGGCTTTGATCAGGCCGGCGATGCCGGCGGCCGACCCGGCGTGCCCGATGTTGGCCTTGACCGTGCCGAGCGCGCAGTGGTTGCGGTCGGACGGGCGGGCGCCCGCCGCGCGCAGGCCGTCGATGAGGCCGCGCAGTTCGACCTGGTCGCCCAGGGGCGTGCCGGAGCCGTGTGCCTCGGCGTAGCGCAGGTCGGCCGGGTCGGTGCCGGCCACCGTGAGCGCGGCGGAGACGACCGAGGCCAGGCCGTCCGGGCTGGGGGCGGTGAAGCCGGGCCGGTGGGCGCCGTCGTTGCCGACCGCGCTGCCGCCGATCACCGCGAGGACCGGGTCGCCGTCGGCCAGCGCGTCGGCCAGGCGGCGCAGCACGACGACGCCGATGCCGGAGCCCGCGCCCGTACCGGTGGAGCGGATGTCGAAGGCCCGGCAGAAGCCGTCCTCGGACAGCACGCCGCCGGGCTGGTACCGGTAGCCCACGGACGGGTACGACAGTCCGCTGCCGCCCGCCAGGGCGATGTCGCACTCCTCCGACAGCAGGCTGAGGACCGCGTAGTGCACGGCGGTCAGCGAGGAGGAACAGGCGGTCTGCACGGCCGGCGAGGGGCCGCGCAGGCCGAGCTTGTAGGAGACCCGGGGCGCCATGAAGTCGATGCCGCCGCCCAGTTGGAGCGTCAGGTCGTCGAAGGCGGCCGGTCCTTCCGTACGGGCGCGGGCGTACTGGAGGAGGGTGTTGTACGAGCTGTTGCTCGCCCCGGCGAAGACACCGACCTGCGGTCCGTGCGCACCGTTCGGCAGGTGCCCGGCCCGCTCCAGGCCCTCCCGGCACGCCTCCAGGAAGAGGCGCTGCTGCGGGTCGATCAGCTCGGCCTCGACGGGGGTGTAGCCGAAGAACTCGGCGGCGAACAGCTCCGGGTCCTCGATCCAGCCGGACCGGGTCACGAAGCCCGGCGCGGCGGCCGTCTGTGCGGACACACCGCAGCGGCGCAGGTCCTCGGCGGGGATGTCCCGGAGCGAGACCACGCCCTTGTCGAGGTTGCTCCAGAACTCCTCCGGGGTCGCGGCCTCCGGGAACCGGCAGCCGACGCCCACCACCGCTACGGCGGTCTCGCTGTTCATCGCGCGGCGGACCCTTCCGGCTGCTGCGGGCCGGTGGCGCCCGCGGCGTCCGTACGGCCGCGGCGGGCACTGCCGAGCAGCCGGCCGCGGCCCGCCGGGGCCGCCGGGGCCGGTGCCTCGGGCTCGTACGACGGGTCCAGCAGCCGTGCCTGCGCGCGCACCGTGTCGTGCCGGAACAGCTCGGCGACCTCCAGCTCGCGCCCGGTCTGGTCGGACAGCTCGTCGCTGAGCATCACCAGCAGCATCGAGTTGCCGCCCGCTTCGAAGAAGCCGGTGTCCAGGGGCGCTTCGTCGATGCCCAGCACGTCCTGCCACGCCTGGCGGACGAGCTGGAGCGGGTCAGCGGGTATGGACGCGCTGTCTTCGGGGTTCACCACGGGGGCCTCCGGGAGGGTTTCGGATTCAGACACGCCGCGCCGCCGCGGTGTCGAAGAACGCGCGGGAACGGGCCATCGCCCGGCCGACCTTGTCGTACGCGTTCTCCGGGTCGGCGAACGGGCCGACCTCGACGCCGATCCATCCGGCGCCGACGGCGAGCAGCTGTTCGGTGAAGGCGGCCATGTCCGCGACGCCCTCGCCCGGCACCAGGTGCTCGTGGAAGGTGCCGTTGGAGTCGGAGTAGTCCACGCTGTTGACGCGGCCGGCCAGCCGGCCCACCTCGGACGCGGCCACTCCGGCGACGACCAGGTGCGAGACGTCGACATTGGCCTGGAGGGCCGGGGAGCCGACGTCGTCCAGCAGCCGTACGAGGTCGTCGACGTCGGTGACGAGGGAGGTCTCCATCGGCTCGGGCTTGACGCTGAGCGCGATGCCGCGCGCCTCGGCGTGGTCCGCGAGGCGGCGGACCGAGGCGGCCAGCAGCTGCCACTGGGCCTCCTCGGGCCACATGGCGCGCCAGAACCAGTCGCCGAGAAGCACTTTCATGACCTCGCCGCCGAGTTCCCGGGTGAGATCGATGTGCGCCTCGGCGCGCTGGAGGTGGAATTCCCGTACGGCATCACGGAAATCACTGAGCCCGAAGGCATGACATGCCGTCAGGCTGATCGGCAGGCCCACCGCGTCCGCGTCGTCACGGAATTGCCGCAGCCGTTCCGGCTTCAGTTCCATCGCCTCTTCGACGATGCAGATCCATTCGGCGCCCAGCTCGGCGGCGGCCCGCCACGCGTCCTTGCCCTGGTACGGGGAACCGTAGAACGCCTGGTCCACCAGCAGCCCGAGGCTTACTTGACTGGTCATGGATGGTTCCGCTCCTAGTCGGTGCGCGTCCCGGCAACTGGCCGGAAGGGCTTCGGTCTTCTTCCGCGGAAAGGACCCGGCGCGAGAATTCCGTCGTCCGCAGGGGTGGTCGTGCCGTGACGGGCGCGCCGGACGGGTGCGGGGCGGCGTGTTCCTGCCGCGCCGCGCACCGGCGCGTGTGCCGTCCGCCGCCGTTTCCGGCGCGGCACGGCCCGCTCACGGGGCTGGTCGGCTGTCGGTGTTCCGGTGGGAGAAGTCCGGCCCGGGGTCCGCTACGCGGCGGTGACCGCCGGGCGGTGCGGTGGTGCGGTGCGGCGGCCGGCAGCACACCGGATCGCGCCGTCGAAGCGGGCGGCGGCGCTCGCCACCGCGTCCGCTCTCTCGTTGCTTGCCATCATTTCGCGCCCCCGTCGGCCAACGATCCTGACGACCTGTTCCGGACCGGTCGAACACGGGGATGCTAGCACGCGGTCCGGTGCGCGCCCTATGCCGAAATGTCACCCGATGCCGTTGTGTCCAGCCCTGTAATCGCAGGTCAGCATGGGTAGTTGGACGAAGCGACCGAAAGCGGGAGCGGGCGGCCCGAAGGGGGTGGCGGCGCTGCCCGGGCGGCGTGGACAGCCCGGCGGCGCACGCCCGGCGGACACGGCGCGGCGGCCGTCCGCGCGCGGTCGGCGCCCGCGCGCGGCTCCCGGGAACGGGCGCCGGGCACAGCCCCCTTCGGGACACGGTGAGTTGCTACTGTGAAAACGCGGAGCGGCCGCAGGGGCGACTCCGGCCGACCGGGCCACGGAGCCCAAGGAGCAGGGGGAATCCATGCCGAGCCGCATCATGCTGAGTCCGGCTGACACAGCGACGCTGGACCTCACGGATCCGCGTACGCACGCCGAGTACGACCTGAGCGAGGTCTGGCGCCACCTGCGCAGGACGCAGCCGTTCTACTGGCATCCTTCCGTCGGCGGATCCCCGGGTTTCTGGGTCGTTTCCCGGCACGCCGATGTCTCCGAAATCTACCGGGACGACAAACGGTTCACCTCGGAGAAGGGAAATGTCCTCACCACGCTGCTGATGGGCGGGGATTCCGCGGCGGGCATGATGGCCGCGGTGACGGACGGACCGCGGCACTCCGACATCCGCAAGATTCTGCTCAAGGCGTTCTCGCCGCGCGCGCTGGAAGGCGTGGTGGACCATATCGAGCAGTCCACCCGCGCGCTGCTCCGCGCGGCGGTCGCCCGCGAGGAATGCGACTTCGCCCGGGACGTGGCGGCCGACATCCCGCTCACCGCCATCTGCGACCTGATGGGCGTGCCCGAGGCGGACCGCGCCAAGGTGCTGGAACTGACCGCGACGGCGCTCGGCAACGACGGCGCCGCCCAGTCACCCGCCGCCGCGTGGCAGGCCCGCAACGACATCCTGGCGTACTTCGGCACCCTGGCCGAGGAGCGCCGCAAGAACCCGGGCAGCGACGCGATCAGCGTGCTGGCCACCGGTCTCGTCGAGGGCCGGCCGCTGACCATGGACGAGATCGTGGTCAACTGCTACAGCCTGATCATCGGCGGTGACGAGACCAGCCGGATGTCGATGACCGGCGGGGTGCTCGCGCTCGTCGAACACCCCGCGCAGTGGCAGGCGCTGAAGAGCGGCGAGGTGGACATCCCCACCGCCGTCGACGAGATCCTGCGCTGGACGACGCCCGCGCTGCACTTCGGCCGTACGGCGCTGGAGGACGTCCCGGTCGGCGGGCAGGGGCAGGTGATCAGGGCCGGCGACGTCGTCACGCTGTGGAACGACTCGGCCAACATGGACGAGGAGGTCTTCGAGGCCCCGGAGCGGTTCCTGCTCGGCCGCACCCCCAACAAGCACCTGTCCTTCGGGTACGGCCCGCACTTCTGCCTCGGCGCCTACCTGGGCCGGGCGGAGATCGCCGCCATGCTGACCGGGCTGCGCGAGACCGTCGCCTCGGTGGAACTGCGCGGCGACATCCGCCGCAACTACTCCAACCTGCTGAGCGGCGTCACCAGCCTCCCGGTCGCCCTGCGGCCGGAATGAGACCGCGACCGGGTGCCCGGCCTTCCGGCCGGGCACCCGGTCGCCGAAGTGTGCTCCGCCCGCCCGGCGCACTGCCGGGGCAGGGACGGGAAGGCCCGGCTCAGCCGTCGAGGCGGACCGGCAGCGACTCGATCCCGTACACGATCGACAGCTTGCGGAACGCCAGCTCCTCGGGCCGCACCGCGAGCCGCATGGCGGGGAACCGCCGCACCAGCGCGGGGTAGGCGGCGCGCAGCTCCATCTTGGCCAGCTCGGCGCCGACGCAGCGGTGGATGCCGTAGCCGAACGCGAGGTGCGAGGGCACGTTGCGGGACGGGTCGAAGCGCTCCATGTCGGGTCCGAGCTTGCCGTCCCGGTCGGCGCCGCTCAGCGAGCACAGCACCACGTCCCCCTTGGAGATCGGCACGCCGGCGATCTCCAGGTCCTCCCGGGCGAACCGGGGGAAGGCCACCTGGACGACGGTGAGGTAGCGCAGCAGCTCCTCCACGTAACGCTCGGCCGCCTCGTCGTCGTCCTTGAGGGCCGCGAAGTGCGAGGGGTCCTGGAGCAGCACCAGGGCGCCCAGCGCCAGCATGCTCGCGGTCGTCTCGAAGCCGCCGGTCAGTACGCCGTCGGCCAGGCCCGCCAGCTCCTCGTCGCTGACCGAGTCGCCGTGCTCCTTGACGATCATGCCGAGCAGTCCGTCGCCCGGGTTCTGGCGCTGCTTCTTGACCACCTCACGGAAATACTGGAGCGATTCCGATATGGCGCCGAAGGACGCGTTGGCGCCGCTGAAAAGGTCGAAGCGGGCGGCGCTCAGCCGCTCGAAGTCGGCGCGGTCCTCGTAGGGCACCCCGAGGAGTTCGCAGATGACCAGCGACGGAATGGGCAGGGCGAAGTGCTCCACGATGTCGACCGGGTCGCCGGAGCAGCCGGCCTTCTCCATGGCGTCCAGCCGCTCCTCCACGATCTCGTGGATGCGGGGCGTGAGCCGGCTGAGGCGGCGCATGGTGAATTCGGGGGTCAGCAGCCGGCGCAGCCGGGTGTGCACCGGCGGGTCGGCGAAACCGAGGCCGCCGGGGTTCTGGTCGGTGCTGGCGCCGGCCTGTCCGATGAGGTTGGTGAAGTCGGAGCTGAAGGCGGTGCCCTTGCCCAGGACGGCCTTGACCTCGTCGTAACCGGTGACCAGCCACACATTGGCGGCTATCGGCACCGGCAGCTTGCTGATGGGCTCCTTCTCCCGCACCGCCGCCAGCTCGCCCACCGGGTCCAGTCCGTCCCGCCGCAGCGGCATCAGCACGGACTCGGGCAGGAAAGACATCCGCGACAGGTCGAAGCCCTTCTTGCGGGTCCTTGCCATATACAGGCGCCCGGCCCAGGCGATGATCCGGGAACGGAGAGTCGTCATGACGCTAATACTGCCTTTCGTCGAGGGGGACGGTCACCCGCCCTCGGCGGGCCCCGGTGAGGGCTGCCGAACGCCGGGACATCCGCTCGGCGTTCGCGGATGTGACGTGCGCCATGAACCGGTCGGCCGCATCCAGCGTGACGAGCTCAGCCTTGTACATATGTGTGCGCGTGGTCTGAGGGCGAGTTTACAAACTGCCATTGCGCGCAATCACGGAACAACCCCTGTTCGCCCCCTAGGGGCTCCCCCGGAGGCCGCCGGAGCGGGGCCCCGCCCGCACCGGCCGGACCCGCCCGCGGGCCGGTCGGCGACCGTGGCGCGAGGCGCCGCCGGAGCGCTGGGAGCGGTGGACGTCATGGGCGAAAGCCAACCGTACGCGGGGGTATGCGGCCCACCGGTTCCGTCATGGGCGAACGAGGCAACCCGTGCGCCGCGTATCGCGTCCGCCCCGCCCGAGCACCACCCGGCCCGCCCGTCCGGGACGCCGCCCGGCACCATCCGGCACTGCCCGGCACCCCCCGGCACCGGCGATCCGTGCCCGCCCGGCCCCGCGATCGTGCCCGCCCGGCCCTCCGGGCGGAGCGGCGCCCGGCCCGTTCGCCCGGCCGCCGTACCCGTGGGCCCCTTGCGCCCCGCCCGCGCCCGCGCCCCGTACGCCCGCACCCCCCTGCTCCGCCCGGCCGCCGACCGCCGGCCGGCGCCCACCACACTCCCCACCCACCAGCCCGACATAAAGGACATATGCCTCAACGCTTGCTACGTTGCCTGTCATGACCGCAACCACGGCGGACGCTCCCCCGCCGGGCCTGAGGACGCCCCGGCGCCGGGGCACCGAGCTGGCCCTGCTCGCCGGCGCCGTCCTCATCAGCGTCTGCGGGTACATCGACGTCGGGCTCGCCCGGCAGCACGCCGTCCCGGGCGACGCGGCGAGCTACGGGGCGGGCCTGGCCGCCCTGGCCCTCCTCGGACACCTCGCCGTCAGATTCCGTGCCCCCTACGCCGACCCCCTGCTGCTGCCCATCGCCATCCTCCTGAACGGGCTCGGACTGCTGCTGATCTTCCGGCTCGACCTGGAGACGCCCGAGAACCGGGCGGCACCCACCCAGCTGGTCTGGTCCGCCCTGGGGGTGGCCCTGTTCGCCGCGGCCGTCCTGCTGCTGCGTGACCACCGCACCCTCCAGCGCTACGCCTACGTGTCGGTCGCCGCCGGCCTCGTCCTGATGGTCGTGCCGATCGCCTTCCCCGCCGTGAACGGCGCCAAGATCTGGATCAGGGTGGCGGGCTTCTCCTTCCAGCCCGGCGAATTCGCGAAGATCCTCCTCACGGTCTTCTTCGCCGCGTATCTGGCGGCCAACCGCAACGCCCTCGCCTTCACAGGCAGGCGGATGTGGAAGTTCCAGTTCCCCACCGGCCGGGTGCTCGGCCCGGTCGTCGCCGTCTGGCTGGTCAGCGTCGGCGTCCTGGTCCTCGAACGCGACCTGGGCACCTCGCTGCTCTTCTTCGGCGTCTTCGTCGTCCTGCTGTACGTGGCCACCGGCCGTACCGGCTGGATCGCGGTGGGCCTGCTGCTCGCCGCCGCCGGCGCCGCCGCCGTCGGCGTCCTCGAACCGCATGTGCACAACCGGGTCGCGGACTGGCTGCACCCGTTCGCGAGCATCACGGCGGGCCGGGGCGCCGGCCAGCTCGCCCAGTCACTGTTCGCCTTCGCCGCCGGCGGCCTGCTCGGCACCGGCCTGGGCGAGGGCCACTCCGCCCTCATCGGCTTCGCCATGAAATCGGACTTCATCCTGGCCACCTACGGCGAGGAACTGGGCCTGACCGGCCTCACCGTGCTCTTCCTCCTGTACGCCCTCCTGGTCGCCCGCGGCTACCGGGCGGGCCTGGCGCTGCGCGACCCGTTCGGCCGGCTGCTGGCCGTGGGCCTGGCCTCCCTGCTGGCCGTCCAGGTCTTCGTCATCGCGGGCGGGGTGATGGGCCTGATCCCGCTGACCGGCATGGCGATGCCGTTCCTCGCCCAGGGCGGTTCGTCCGTGGTGACCAACTGGGTGATCGTCGCGCTGCTCGTCCGGGTCAGCGACAGCGCCCGCCGACCCCACCCGGACGCCACGGATACCGGGGTGATCGCGGCGGCGGGCCCGGGCGGCGCCCGGTCGGGAGCCTCGGCGTTCCCGTCCGCGGAGGACGACCTCCCGTACGGGTACGGGTACGGGAACCCCGGTGCGGCGAGCCCCGGCGGCGCTCCCGGAGAGGCCGACACCCTGGGCACCCCCGCCGCCTCCGCCGACCGCGACGACCAGGGCAGCGACCGGTGAACCGCTACATCCGCCGCGCCAGCGTCTTCTGCCTGGTGCTGCTCGTCGCGCTGCTCCTGAACGCCGCCCGCGTCCAGGTCTTCGAGGCCGACGGATACACCGGCAACCCCGCCAACCGGCGCACCGTCCTGACCCGTTACAGCCAGCCACGCGGTGACATCCTCGTCAACGGCGAGCCGGTCACCGGCTCCCGGGACAGCGGCGGGCAGCTGCGGTTCGAGCGGACGTACGCCGAGGGACCGCTGTACGCGCCCGTCACCGGCTACGCCTCCCAGCTCTACGGCGCCACGCTGCTGGAGAACGCCGAGGACGACGTGCTGTCCGGCACCGACCCCCGGCTCGCCCCGTTCCCGCTGTGGACGGACATCAGCCGCGAGCAGCAGCCGGGCGGTGACGTGGTCACCACGGTCGACGCGGCGGTGCAGCAGGCCGCGTACCAGGAGCTCAGCGGCAGGAAGGGCGCGGTGGCCGCCGTACAGCCGCGGACCGGCAGGATCCTCGCGCTGGTCAGCACCCCGTCGTACGACCCGGGGGCCCTCGCCGGCACCGGACGGTCGGTGACGGACACCTGGAACCGGCTCAACGGGAGCGGCAGCCGGCCGATGATCAACCGGGCCCTGAAGCAGACCTACCCGCCGGGCTCCACCTTCAAGGTCGTCACCGCCGCGGCGGCGCTGGACCACCACAAGGTCAACGGCGTCGACGCGGCCACCGGCACCCCGGACCCGTACATCCTTCCGGGGACGTCCACCCGGCTCACCAACGAGGCGGGCGGCTGCGCCGACGCGTCGCTGCGGTACGCCTTCGAGGTCTCCTGCAACACCGTCTTCGCCCGCCTGGGCGTGGCCGTCGGCCTGTCCGGCATGGCCCGGACCGCGGCGGCCTTCGGCTTCAACGACGAGGATCTGCGCGTTCCCTCCACCGCCGCCCGCAGCGTCTTCGACACCGACATGGACCAGGCGCAGCTGGCCCTCTCGGCCATCGGCCAGTACGACACCACGGCCACGCCGCTCCAGATGGCGATGGTCGCCGCGGCCGTGGCCAACGACGGCGAGGTCAAATCCCCCTATCTGGTGGACAGGGTGACCGACGCGCACGGCAGGACGGTCGCCACCACCCGGCAGAAGACCCTGCACCGGGCCATGAGCCGCGGCACCGCGCGCGCCCTCCAGGAGCTGATGACCGGCGTGGTCACCCGGGGTACCGGCACCGGAGCCGCGATCGACGGCGCCACCGTCGGCGGCAAGACCGGCACCGCGCAGCACGGGGTGGACAACAAGGGCACGCCGTACGCCTGGTTCGTCTCCTGGGCGCGGAAGGACGGCGCGGCCGACCCGGCGGTGGCCGTGGCGGTGGTCGTCGAGGACGCCGCCGCCGACCGTGCGGACATCAGCGGCGGCGGCAGCGCGGCCCCCGTCGCCCGCGCGGTGATGCAGGCCGCGCTACGGTGACGGACGGGGGCCGGGCCAGGAGGCACCGGCATGGAGCACAGGGGGACGCGTGGGACAGCCGGAGGACGGAACCCGGGGCGGCGACCGGGCGCTGCTGACCCTCGCCGAGGTCGAGGCGCTGGCCCGCCGGGCCCACCAGGGGCAGACGGACAAGGCGGGACGCCCCTACGCGGAGCACCTCGCGGCGGTCGCCGAGGGGGTACGGGCCCGCGGCGGCAGCGACGAACAGATCGCCGCCGCCTGGCTGCACGACGCCGTCGAGGACGGCGCTCTGCCGGCGGCCTGGCTGGACGGCGCCGCGCTCCCCGCGTCCACCAAGGCGATGGTCCGCGCGGTGAGCAAGCGTCCGGGCGAGCCGGTCGAGACGTACGCGGCGCGCATCCTGGCCACGCCGGGCGCGCTGCTGATCAAGGAAGCGGATCTGGCGCACAACACGGACCCGGCACGGCTCGCGGTGCTGGACGCGGCGACGCGGGAGCGGCTGGCCGTGAAGTACGCCCGGGTGCGCGGGCTGCTGGGGCTGGCGTAGGGCGCGGCCGGCGCTCTCCGACGCGCGCCCCGGAGCCGGCGCCGGGCACCGTCGCCCCGCTCCGGTCCACACCCCGGACACCGCCCCCGTAAAGCTGCCCCGTACAGCTAATCTGCCCGCCATGACGACCTCGGAGCCCTCGGAACCCACCGCCCCCTCGGCCCCCGGAAGCCGCGTGGTCGCGGCCCTCCACGACGCGGGCGTCCGCCGTTTCGCCACCGGCCAGGTCATCCTCGACAGCATCGGCTGGACCGTACGCACCGGTGAGCACTGGGCCCTGCTCGGCGCCAACGGCGCGGGCAAGACGACCGTCCTGCGGCTGGCCGGCGCGCTGATGTTCCCGACGACCGGCACGGTCGAAGTGCTCGGGCACCGCCTCGGCACCGTCGACGTACGCGAACTGCGCGCCGCGATCGGCCTGGTCTCCAGCGCGCAGAAGGTGCCCCAGGACGCGACCGGCCACACGGTCGTCCTGACCGGGGCGACCGGCACCGTGCAGCCGCTGTGGGGGAAGTACGACGACGCCACCCGCGAGCGCGCGCACGAGCTGCTGGCCGAGCTGGAGTGCAAGGACCTGGCGGACCGGCCGTACGGCGTGTGCTCCGGCGGTCAGCGGGCCCGCCTCCTCATCGCCCGCGCGCTGATGGCCGATCCGTCGCTGCTCCTCCTGGACGAGCCGTTCAACGCGCTCGACCTGCCGTCCAGGGAGGACCTGATCGACACCATGTACCGGCTGGCCGAGAGCCGCCCCGGCCTGTCGACGGTCACCGTCACCCACCACCTGGAGGAACTGTCCCCCGCCATCGGCCACGCGCTGCTGCTGCGCGAGGGCCGCGTACAGGCGCTGGGCCCGGTGGCGGACGTCCTGACCGGCGAGCGCATGACGTCGTGCTTCGGCCGGCCCATCGAGGTGTCCCGTCACGACGGCCGCTGGCTCGCGCGCTCGGGGCGCCGCTGACGGACGGCCGGGGCACGCGGGCCGGGGCCCGCGTCAGTCCGCGTCCTCGGCCCCCAGCGCTATCGCCTCCGTCACTTCCCCCACCCGTTCGCGCTCCTCCGCCGCGAAGCGTTCCGCGTCGAGCTGTTCGGCCAGTTCCTCGTCCTGGGCCATCAGCTGGTCCAGGTTGGAGTCGCCGAGGTCGAAGACGCCCATGTCCACGTACGCGCGCTGCAGGCGCTCGCCCCACAGGCCGATGTCCTTCACGCAGGGGACGATGCGGCTGAAGAGCAGTTTGCGGAAGAGGTGGAGGAATTCGGAGTTCTCGGTCATCTCGGCGGCTTCCTGCCGGGGGACGCCGAAGTTCTCCAGGACCTCCAGGCCGCGCAGCCGGTCGCGCATCAGGTAGCAGCCCTCGATGACGAATTCCTCGCGTTCGCGCCGTTCGGCGTCGGAGAGCTGTGTGTAGTAGTCGCGCAGCGCCAGCCGCCCGAAGGCGACGTGCCGGGCCTCGTCCTGCATGACGTAGGTCAGGATCTGCCGGGGCAGCGGCTGGGTGGTGGTGTCGCGGATCATGCCGAAGGCGGCCAGTGCCAGCCCCTCGATCAGGACCTGCATCCCCAGGTAGGGCATGTCCCAGCGGGAGTCTCTGAGGGTGTCCCCGAGCAGCGACCGGAGGCTGTCGTTGACCGGGTAGAGCATTCCGATCTTGTCCTTGAGGAACCGGCTGTAGATCTCGGCGTGCCGGGCCTCGTCCATGGTCTGGGTCGCCGAGTATAACTTCGCGTCGAGGTCGGGGACGGTCTCCACGATCCGCGCCGCGCACACCATCGCCCCCTGCTCACCGTGCAGGAACTGGCTGAACTGCCAGGACGCGTAGTGCTGCCGCAGTTCGCCGCGCTCCTTGTCCGACATCCGGTCCCAGTAGGGCGTGCCGTACAGGGAGACCGACTCGTCGGGGGTGCCGAGCGGGTCGTACGGATCCACCTCCTGCGCCCAGTCGATGCGCAGGTTCGCGTCCCACTGCTTGTCCTTGCCCTTCTGGTAGAGGACCAGCAGCCGTTCCCTGCCGTCGTCGTACTCCCAGCTGAAGCGGGCCGGGCTGCCCGCCGGCACGGTCCACGCGTACCCGCCCGGGTCCTGTGTGTACAGCTCGCGGCTCGACACCTGCGCCTCCTCGCTTCGCGTCCGACCCCCGTACCGGAGACGGTCGTTGGCAGGCTCACACGGACTTACCGGCGGGTCAACAATTCGCGCGCGGGGGATTGACGGGCTTGCTGACAAGCAGTCTCATAAGACGGTGACCGCGGGTAACCCACGAGCGAGGTAGCCACAGCCATGACAACCGTGACGACAGCGACGACCGTGACGGAGCCGGAGATCCTCCGGGACGCCCTCGGGCTGCTCAAGGACCGCGAGCAGGTGGCGGAACGACTGCTCGACTCCTCCGCGAAGCACTCCTTCGACCCGGACACCGAACTCGACTGGGACGCGCCCCTGGAAGAGGGCAAGTGGTTCTGGCCGCCGGAGCTGGTGTCCCTCTACGACACCCCGATGTGGAAGAAGATGTCCGAGGAGCAGCGGATGGAGCTGTCCCGGCACGAGGCCGCCTCCCTGGCCTCACTGGGCATCTGGTTCGAGATCATCCTGATGCAGCTGCTGGTACGGCACATCTACGACAAGTCCGTCACCAGCGCGCACGTCCGCTACGCGCTGACCGAGATAGCCGACGAGTGCCGGCACTCGAAGATGTTCGCGCGCATGATCCAGAAGGGCGAGGCGCCCGCGTACCCCGTCTCGCGCCTCAACCACAACCTGGCGCGCATCCTCAAGACGGTGTCCACCACGCCCGGTTCGTTCGCCTGCACGCTGCTCGGCGAGGAGATCCTGGACTGGATGCAGCGGCTGACCTTCCCGGACGAGCGGGTCCAGACGATCGTGCGCGGCGTCACCCGCATCCACGTCGTCGAGGAGGCCCGGCACGTCCGGTACGCGCGTGAGGAACTGCGCCGCCAGATGGTCACCGCGCCGCGCTGGGAGCAGGAACTGACCCGGCTCAGCTGCGGGGAGGCGGCCCGCGTCTTCTCCATCGCCTTCGTCAACCCGCAGGTCTACACGAACGTCGGCCTGGACCGGCGGGAGGCGGTCGCCCAGGTCAAGGCCAGCGGCCACCGCCGCGAGGTGATGCAGTCCGGCGCGGGGCGGCTGACGGACTTCCTGGACGACATCGGCGTCCTGCGCGGCGTGGGCCGCAAGCTCTGGAAGAGCTCGGGGCTGCTGGCGTAGCGGGCGGAACGCGCGGGCGGCAGCGGGCGGGCGGGGAGCGGCCGGCGACGCGGGCACGGCGCGGGGCCGGGGCGACCGGCCGCCGGGCCGGCCCGGCCCGGCCCGGCCCCGTACGCACCGGCGCAGCGCGGGGGATCGTGCCCGCGCACGCTCCCCGGGCCCCCGAACCCACCCCGGCGCTTTCCCGGTGCGCCGGTTACGCTGCTGGGATGAACGGCAGCGGCACCGCCCCAGCAGTACCCCGACCCGCCTACCGCAGGCTCAGCGTCGAGCAGCGCCGCTCCCAACTCCTGACCGCCGCCCTGGGGCTGTTCGCCCAGCGTGCCCCCGAGGACGTGTCCCTGGACGACGTCGCGGCCGCCGCGCAGGTGTCCCGGCCGCTGGTCTACCGCTACTTCCCCGGCGGCAAACAGCAGTTGTACGAGGCCGCGCTGCGCAGCGCGGCCGACATACTGGAGGGCTGTTTCGACGAGCCGGAGGACGGCCCGCTGACCCACCGCCTCGGCCGGGCGCTCGACCGCTACCTGGCGTTCGTCGACGAGCACGACGCGGGGTTCAGCGCCCTGCTCCAGGGCGGCAGCGTCGTCGAGACGGCCCGTACGTCCGCGATCGTCGACGAGGTACGGCGCACCGCCGCCGAGCAGATCCTGCACCACCTCGGCGCCCCGTCGCCGTCCCCCCGGCTGCGGATGGCGGTCCGTACCTGGATCACGGCGGTCGAGGCCGCCTCCCTGATCTGGCTGGACGAGGACAAGCGGCCGCCGCTGGACGAACTGCGGGACTGGCTCGTCGACCACTTCGTCGCGCTGCTGACCGCGACGGCGGCGACCGACGAACAGGCCGAGCGGGCGGCGCGGGCGGCGCTGGCGATGGAGTCCGCCGAGGGCCCGGTCGGCGTACTGGCCCGGCGGATCCTGCCGATCGTGGCCGACGCCGCCCACCTCCTGTGACCCGGGCTTCTTCGGACACGCCACCGCGACGGCTGGCCTGACCTGCGCTTTCATCGCGCCGTGCATCGATGTGAGACTGGTGGGGTGAGAAGCGAGAACACCCCGTTCGTCGGCGGCCCGCTGGACGGGCGCATCCTGCCGGTCCTCGTCGGCGCGACCGGCCAGCCGCCGAAGACGTACGAGATCCCGGTGCCGAACGACGACGGCACCCCGCCGACGGTGCACCTGTACCGCCGGGCACCGGGCCGGGTGGGGCGGCTGGGGCTGCCCCGGGGGTGGAAGTACGAGTACGACCCGGAGGGCAGGCCACCGGGCGGGCCGAAGTGGCCCTGGACGAAGCGGCGTTGAACGACTCCACCGGCGACCGGCTGGTGACCTGAGTCAGAGATCCGGTGGCAGTAGGCGGCTCCGACCGCCCGGCCGGCGCTCGGCGACAGCCCGGCGAAGCACCTCCGGACGCCCGGCGGGACGACTCCGGAAGCTCGCCGTCCACCTTGGTCCGGACCATTGACAGTACTGGTCTAGTCCTGTTTGCTGCCTGCCCAGGGGGAGCCGCGCCCGCGCCTCCCTGGCAAGGCCCCACCCCGCGGGGCGGCCCCCTCTCCCTCACCTCGGCACCCGGTACGTCCCCTCCGTACCGCCGTCGGCAAGGAGCCCCCCATGCGCCGCAGACGCCGCCCGTCCAAGAGATCCCTGACCGCCACCCTGGCCACCGTCACCGCCGGCCTGCTCGGCGCCACGGCCCTGGCCGTCTCCCCGGCCCAGGCCGGGGAGACGGCCGCGGTCGGCCGCACCGCTCCGGCCGCCCGCGCACAGGCCCTTCCCGAGCACGCTCTCGTCGGCTACCTCCACGCCGGCTTCGCCAACGGGTCCGGCTACACCCGCCTGGCCGACGTCCCGGACAGCTGGGACGTCATCAACCTCGCCTTCGGCGAGCCGACCTCCACCACCTCCGGTGACATCCGCTTCTCGCTCTGCCCGAAGACCGAGTGTCCGGGCGTGGAGAGCGAGGCGGAGTTCAAGGCCGCGGTCCGGGCGAAGCAGGCCGCGGGCAAGAAGGTGCAGATCTCGATCGGCGGGCAGAACGGGCAGGTGCAACTCACCACGGCCGCCGCCCGCGACCGGTTCGTGCAGTCGGTCGGCGCGATCATCGACCGGTACGGACTGGACGGCCTGGACATCGACTTCGAGGGCCACTCCCTCTCGCTGGCCACCGGCGACACCGACTTCAAGAACCCGAAGACGCCCTCGATCGTCCACCTGATCTCGGCGGTGAAGACCCTCAAGGCCCGGTACGGACCCGGGTTCACCCTGACCATCGCGCCGGAGACATTCTTCGTCCAGCTCGGCTACCAGTTCTACGGCTCCGGCCCCTGGGGCGGCCAGGACCCGCGCGCCGGCGCCTACCTGCCCGTCATCCACGCCCTGCGCGACGACCTGACCCTGCTGCACGTCCAGAACTACAACTCCGGCCCGGTCATGGGCCTGGACAACCAGTACCACTTCATGGGCGGCGCGGACTTCCCCATCGCGATGACCGACATGCTGCTGACCGGCTTCCCGGTCGCCGGCGACCGGAACAACGTCTTCCCGGCGCTCAGGCCGTCCCAGGTCGCCATCGGCCTGCCCGCCTCCCCGTACGCGGGCAACGGGCACACCGCGCCCGCCGAGGTCACCAAGGCCCTGAACTGCCTCACCCGGGGCACCGACTGCGGCAGCTACCGCACGCACGGCCGCTGGCCCGGCCTGCGCGGCCTGATGACCTGGTCGGTCAACTGGGACCGGTTCGGCGGCTGGGAGTTCCAGAAGAACTTCGACGCCTATTACGGCAGCTGACTGTATTTCAGGCGGCGGGACACGCTCCCGGCCGCCGATCGGGTGACCGTACCGCTCCGGTGGCCCCACCCCCACGGCGAAGATACGACCACCGTGGCACGATCCGAACGAACCGGGCGGCGGACCACGGGTCCGCCGGAGCCGCAGCTGTCCGTCGGAGGTGGGTTCGTGTCGCAGCGGTGCACGTCGGGTCGGTCCGTACCGGGTCGGTCGGTACCGGGGCGGTCCGTACCGGGGCGGATCGTACGGTCGGTCTGTGCGACGGCGCTGGTGGGCACAGTGGCCCTGACCCTGCCCGCCGCGCCCGTGCACGCCGCACCGGAGCCGGACCCGGCCGCCACCGGGGCGCTCCGGCCGGCGGACGGGCCGGGCGCGCCGGCTGAAGCAGACGCCGACACGTCCGACGGTTCCGGCGCTTCTGAGCCGCCCGAAGCACCCGGAGCATCCGAGGCACCCGATGCGCCCGAAGCCTCCGGTGACGCCTCCCTCCGCCGTCTGCTGGCCCGCCTCCAGGACCTCTACCACCGCGCCGAGCAGGCCACCGAGGCGTACAACGCGACCCAGGAAGACCTCAAGGCCCAGCGCGAGGAGTCGCGGGACCTCAATCTCCGGCTGGCCCGGGCCCGTACCCGGCTCGCCGACGGGCAGGCCGACGCGGGGCGGCTGGCCCGTATGCAGTACCAGGGCGGGGGCGCCGCCGGACTCTCCACCTACCTGCGCATGCTGCTCTCCGCCGACCCCCAAGAGGTACTGGAGGAGGGCCACCTCTTCAAAGAGGCGGCGGGCAGCCAGGCCGCCACCGTCGCCCGGCTCACCGGCGACGAGAAGCAGGCGGACGAACTGGCGAAGGCGGCCCGGGCCGCGCTGGACGAGCAGCAGGTGCTCACCGAGCGGCGGCGGCAGCAGCGCGACGCGGTGGAGGGCCGCCTCAAGGAGGTCGAGGAACTGCTCTCCGCCCTCTCCGACGACCAGCTCGCCGAACTGGGCCGGCTGGAACAGCAGGGCACCGACGACGCCCAGCGCAGTCTGCTGGCCTCCGGTGAGCTGCGCGGCTCCCGGGCGCCCTCGGCGAGCGGCGACCGGGCCGTCCGGTACGGCCTCCGGCAGGTCGGCAAGCCGTACGTCTGGGGCGCGCAGGGGCCCGGCTCCTTCGACTGTTCGGGCCTGACCTCGCAGGCGTGGTCGCACGCCGGGCGGCCCATTCCGCGCACCAGCCAGGAGCAGTGGCGGCAGTTGCCGCACGTGCCGCTGCGCGCGCTGCGCCCCGGTGACCTGGTGATCTACTTCCCCGGTGCCACGCACGTCGCGATGTACCTCGGCGACGGCATGGTGGTCCAGGCGCCCCGCCCCGGCGCCCGGGTCAAGGTCTCCCCCATCGCGGCGAACCCGCTGCTGGGCGCCGTCCGCCCGGACCGGGACGCGGCGGCCCTGCGCGCCTACGTACCGCCGCCACTGCCGGACGGCGCGACGGCGGGCGCCGACACGGGCTACGGCTCGGCGGCGGGCCCGGCCTGACGGTGGGGTGGTACTGGTGCCACCCGCACCAGTGAAGCCTGGGTGATCGATTCGCCCGCCCCCGTACCCCAGCATCGTTCCTGCACGGCAGTACGGCAGCACGGCCGTACGCGCGTCCAGGGGAGGAACGTATGCGGGTGTTCGGAAAGCGGCGGTGGCGCAGGGCCTCCGCCGCGGGACTGGTGACCGTGGCGGCGGCCGCGCTGCTGCCGGCGTCCACCGGGGCCGCCGCGGCTGCGGAGACGCGGGTTCCCGCCCGCTATGCGCAGCAGCGGCTCAGCTGGCACACCTGCGACGGCGCGCCGTCGCTGGAGTGCGCGACGATGACCGTGCCGCGCGACTGGCACCGTCCCGCGAACGGCCCGGACCTCAGCGTCTCGGTGTCCCGGCACCGGGCGGCGGGCCCGGCGGCCCGGCGCGGTGTGCTGATGATGGCGGCGGGCGGGCCGGGCGGGCGGGGTCTGCTCAGACCGGCGGCCCTCGCCGAGGACTCCCCCGCCGTGGCCGCCGCCTACGACATCGTCAGCTTCAACCAGCGCGGGCTGCCCCTCAGCACGCCCCTGCGCTGCCAGACCCGGGCGGAGTTCGACGCGTTCTTCGGCGACGACGCGCGGGACCGTTCGCCCGCGGCGGTCCGTGCCACGGTGGAGCGCTCGCGCCGGCTGGCCGGCGCCTGCCAGGAGCGGAGCGGCGGCCTGGCGCCGTACATCACCACCGATCAGACCGTGCGCGACATGGACCTGTTCCGCGCCCTGCTCGGTGTCCGCAAGGTCGCGTATTACGGGCCCTCGTACGCGACCATGATCGGCGCGTACTACGCGACGGATTTCCCGCACCGCGTGGACCGGCTCGTCCTGGACAGCCCGGTCGGCTTCGACGGCACCTGGCAGACCTTCCTGGAGGGCCAGCCGCGCAGCTTCCAGCGCCGCTTCGAGCGGGACTTCCTGCCCTGGCTGGCCGCGCGCGACGCCACGTACCACTACGGGCGTACGGCCGCCGCCGCGAAGGCGACGTGGGAGGCGCGGCGCCGGGCCCTGCGCGACCACCCGGCCGACCTGGGCAATGGGCGGCGGGTGACCCCGAACCGCCTGGACTTCGGCACCGGCCAGGCCCTGTACGACGCGTCCGGGGGCTTCGCCCCGCTGGCCACCGCGCTCGCCGCCCTCGACCACTGGGACACCGCCACACCGGCCGAGCGCGGCACGGTGCAGACGGTCTTCGGCGATTACCTCAGCCCGGAGTTCCTCGCCGAGTACACCGCCGTGACCTGCAACGACACCCCGTGGAGCCGCGATCTCGACGACTGGGTCCGCCGTACGGCCGGCTACACCGCGCGGTACCCGCTGGTCGGGGCGCGGGCGCTGGCCTTCTCGGCGGTCTGCGCCACCTGGCCCGCTTCCCGCGCCCCACGCGTCCACGTCACCGGCAAGGGCCTGCCGACGACGCTGATGCTCGCCTCCCGGCACGACCCCGCCACGCACTACGAGGGCGCCCTCCGCGCCCACCGGGCCCTGCGCGGCTCCCGCCTGGTCACCGTCGCGGGCGGCGACCACGGCCAGTACCGCAACGGCAACCGGTGCGTGGACGAACTGGTGAACCGCTACCTGCTGACGGGCGCGGCCCCGGCGGGAGACGTCGGCTGCCCGGCACCGGAGCCGGCCGACGGCTGATCGGCTGTCGGCTGTCGGCTGTCGGCTGTCGGCTGTCGGCTGTCGGCTATGCCAGCGAAGCCAGGTACTTCTCCGCCTTCTCCGGCTCGAAGAAGAAGTTGTCGAAGTCGGCCGGGTCGTTGAACCCGTTCGCGAACCGGTCGGCCACCGGCTGCAGCTGCCCCGCCGCCCCGATCAGGTCGAGCACGTGCTCGGGCGGCGGCGCCAGCATCGCGTTGGTCCACTTCACGACGTGCTGGGCGGTCTGCCAGTAACGGTCGAAGGCGGTCTGCATCCACTCCGCGTCGAAGGGACGGTCACCGTGCTCGACGATCGAGGCGAGGTACGAGGCGGCGCACTTGGACGCCGAGTTGGAGCCCTGGCCGGTGATCGGGTCGTTGGCGACCACGACGTCCGCGACACCGAGGACCAGCCCGCCGGAGGGGAGCCGGCCGATCGGCTTGCGCACGGTCGGCGCGTACCGCCCGGCCAGCGTGCCGTTGGCGTCGGTCAGCTCGACCTTCGTGGCCCGCGCGTACTCCCAGGGGGTGAAACGTTCCATGAGCTCCAGGGTCGTCGCCAGGTGCTCGTTGGGGTCGCGCATGCCCGCGAAGACGTCCAGCGGGCCGCCGGGTATGCCCTCCCAGAAGAGGATGTCGGCGCGGCCGGAGTTGGTCAGCGTCGGCATGATGAACAGCTCGCCGACGCCCGGTACGAGGTTGCAGCGCACCGCGTCGAAGTCGGGGTGCTCCGGGCGCGGGTCCAGGCCGTGCACGTACGCGACGGCCAGCGCGCGCTGCGGGGCGTCGTACGGCGAACGGGAGGCGTCCCGGCCGAACATCGACACCAGCTCGCCCTTGCCGGCCGAGACCAGCGTCAGGTCGTAGCGGCTCGCGAAGAAGTCGAGGTCGGAGACGGCGGCGCCGTGGATGACCAGCTGCCCGCCGCGCTGCGCGAAGGTCTCCATCCAGCCGGCCATCTTCACGCGCTGGTCGACGGACTGGGCGTACCCGTCCAGCTTGCCGACCCAGTCGACGGCCCGCTGCGTGCCGCCGGGCTCCGCGTGGCTGCCGGGGGCGGCGACGGAGACGCCCAGGCCCTCGATGCGCGGGGTCTGGCTCTCCCAGAAGTTCAGCGCCAGGTCGCGCTCGTGCTGGAGCGCGGTGTGGAACATGCACTGCGTGGACATGACCCGGCCGGCGCGGATCTCGTCCGCTGTGCGGTTGGACATGAGGGTGACCTCATAGCCCTGGGACTGGAGTCCGAGGGCGAGCTGGAGTCCGGACTGGCCGGCTCCGACGATGAGTATCTTCCGCATGGTGGTGCTCTCTTCCCAGGTACGGGGGGCGGCTCGGGCTATTCGGGAGTGGCTTCGAGGGCGTGGGCGACGAGCGCGAGCAGCGACTCGATGACGGTGAACCGCCGGCGCGCGTCCATGATCACGACGGGCACGTGCGGCGGCACGGTCAGCGCCTCGCGGACGTCCTCGACGGCGTACTCGGCCGTCCCCTCGAAGTGGTTGACCGCGACGATGTACGGCAGGCCGCAGCTCTCGAAGTAGTCCAGCGCGGGGAAGCAGTCGTCCAGCCGGCGGGTGTCGGCCATCACGACGGCGCCGATCGCGCCGCGTACCAGGTCGTCCCACATGAACCAGAAACGTTGCTGCCCCGGCGTACCGAACAGGTACAGCACCAGGTCGGAGTCGAGGGTGATCCGCCCGAAGTCCATCGCGACCGTGGTGGTGGTCTTCTCCGGGGTGGCGGACAGATCGTCCGTGCCCTCGCTGGCCTGCGTCATCACCGCCTCGGTCTGCAAGGGGGTGATCTCGGAGACCGAGCCCACGAACGTCGTCTTGCCCACGCCGAAGCCGCCCGCCACCACTATCTTGGTCGCGATGGGGGCGCGGGAACGATCCGTCTGCCAGCTCTGCAGCCCCGCCTCCTCGGCGGCCGCCGGCACCCCGGCGTCGGCGGACCCGTGAGGCGCTCCGGCCACCCCGGCCGCGGTGGCCGTCATCGTGTCAGAGCCTGCGAAGTCCACCCAGCACCCTTTCGAGCAGCGCGCGGTCGGGCCGGCCGGTGCCGTGCCCGGTGCCGTAGACGCGGATCTTTCCTTGGTCGGCGAGGTCGCTGAGCAGCACGCGGACCACGCCCAGCGGCATCTTGAGCAGCGCGGAGATCTCCGCCACCGAACGCATCCGGCGGCACAGCTCCACGATCGCCCGCATCTCCGGCATCACCCGGTCGCCCCAGCCGCCGGAGGTCAGCTCGCGCCGCTCCTCGGGGCCGTCCAGCGCGGCCACGAACGTCTCCACGAGCAGCACGTGGCCGAAGCGGGTGCGTCCGCCGGTAAGCGAGTACGGGCGCACGCGCGAAGGTTTGCGGTCCCCGCCGCGCACGGGGAGCTTCGGTGCGGTGCTCACTGGGCGCTCTCCATCGACTTGCGCAGCTCGCTGCGGAGTTCGGGGGTCAGGACGTGGCCAGCCCGGCCGACGAACAGCGCCATGTGGTACGCGATGACGCTCATGTCACAGTCCGGGGCGGCGTGCACCCCGAGCAGCGAGCCGTCGCTGACCGCCATGACGAACAGGCTGCCCTCCTCCATCGCGACCATCGTCTGCTTGACCGCCCCGCCGTCCATCAGCCGGGCGGCGCCCGCGGTGAGGCTGCCCAGCCCGGAGACGATGGTGGCGAGGTCCGCGCTGGACCCGCGGGGGCCCGACGGCACCCCGGGCTGCCCGGCCGTGAAGACCGCGGCGGCGGCTCCCGGGTCGGACGAGAGCAGCAGCAGTCCGTCGGAGGAGACCACGGCGACCGAGCGGATGCCCGGTACCTCGTCGACCAGGTTCGTCAGCAACCAGTGCAGATTCCGTGCCTCACTGCTCAGTCCGTAAGCAGCCGGCGCTTGCGCGTTCAATCGCGTGCCTCCTCGACAACGTGGCTCTGTCCCGGGGCCCCCGCTCCGTCGGTGTCCGTCTGTGGGATGGTCTGCTCCGCTGTACGTTCCGCGATCTCGGCCTCGACGTCGCGCCGGCCGTCCCGCGCCCCCTGCTGGAAGCCCCCGAGCCGGGCCCGCAGGGCCTCAGCGGTGGCCGCCGCGTTGCCCGTACGGGGTACGGCGGGCGGCTTCCGCGCCACGATCCGGGGCGTGCGCTTGGGCAGGCCCTGGGCGGTCAGCCGGGGCCGGGCGTCGGAGGTGCCGAGGCCGGTGGTCGTCTCCGCGCCGGGAGCCGCCGTACCGGAAGTCGCCGTACCGGAAGTCACTGTGCCGGACGTCGCCGTGCCGGGGTCGCCCGGGTCGGGCGCCGTCGTGCCGGGCGCCTGGGGCGCCGTTTCCGCGGGCCGCGTGTGCTCGGCCGTCTCCTTGGCGTACGGGCCGGGCGACTGCGGCCCGTACGGGCTCGCCCCGGCCGCCGGGCCGTCTCCTGCCGCGACACCCGCGGGCGCCTCGGAACCGGTGGCTTCCACGGCCCGCTCCGCCGCCTCGACCAGGGGGTCGGTGGCGGCGGGGGCGGGTACGTCCGCGCCGGGTGCCGCCGCGGCCTCCGTACCGGCTTCCGCACCAGGTTCCGTACCGGCTTCCGGGGCACTCGCCGTGACCGGTTCGGCGGCCGACGGCTCCGCGGCCGAGGGCTTTTCCGGACCGGCAGCAGTTCCGGCGCCCCCCGCGCCCTGCTCCAGGCGCGGCAGCCGCGTCTGGAGCGTGTTGGAGTTGGCCTCGGCGACCGAGCCGGGCAGGTTCTGGACGCCGCCCTCGCCGGGCAGCGGCGGCGCGACGGAGCCCGGCGCCGGGCGGGTGGGCAGGATGGCCGCGGGCAGCACGACGACCGCCGTGATGCCGCCCTGCTTCTGGTCGCGCAGCTGTACGCGCACACCGTGCCGGGCGGCGAGCCGTACGACGACGTAGAGGCCGAGCCCCAGCGTCTCGTCCGCCGCGTCCAGCGCGTCGTCGCCCTCGGCCCCGTCCGCCAGGCGCGCGTTCAGCTCCGCCAGCCGGTCGGCGGTCATCCCTATGCCCTCGTCCTGCACGGAGAGCATCACCTCGCCGCTCTCCAGCAGCCAGCCGGACAGCTCGACATGGGCGTCCGGCGGGGAAAACGCGGTGGCGTTCTCCAGGAGTTCGGCGACCAGGTGGCTGATGTCGTCGGCGGCGAACCCGGCGACCTGGGCGTGCGGCGGCAGCGACTGGACGCGGACCCGCTCGTACCGCTCGATCTCGCTGATCGAGGCGCGCAGCACGTCCAGCAGCGGCACCGGCCCCGGCTGTCCGGCGCTGTGCTCCGTACCGGCCAGGACCAGCAGGTTCTCGCTGTTGCGGCGCATCCGCGCGGCGAAGTGGTCCAGCGTGAAGAGGGTCTCCAGCCGCTCCGGGTCCGCTTCCTTCTGCTCCAGCGACTCGATGACGGTCAGCTGGCGTTCCACCAGGTTCAGGGTGCGCAGCGCCAGGTTGACGAACCGGCCGTGCACGCCGGTACGCAGTGCCGTCATCCGCTCGGTGAGGCCGGCGACCTCCTGGCGCAGCGACTCCCGCTCCTGCTGGAGCGCCTCGCGCTCGGCGGCCAGCCGCTTGCGCCCGCCGACCAGCCGGGCGCGTTCGCCCTCCAGTTCGGCGGCCCGGCGCGTGGCCTGGCCCACCTGGGCGTGCAGGGCGTTGACGGACCGTACGGCGTCGGCGAACTCGTCGTTGCGGCCCTTGAACGCGACCGGCGGCTCGCCCGCCGGGTCGGCCGCCACCCGCTTGGCACCCAGCCGCAGCGCCGCGAGCGGCCGGGTCACCGAGCGCCACGCGGAGACGCTGGCGCCGATCGCCAGCAGCAGGCAGACGCCGACCAGCGCGATCCGGATCTCCAGCGTCGTCACGTCGTCGTCGCGCAGCGTGCCCAGCCGGTCGATGTCGGCGGTGGCCATCGACGCCTCGACACCGCGCATCAGGCCGATCCGGGCGGTGAGCGCGGTCTTCACGCGCGCGCTGCTCAGCTTCTGGTCGTCGGCGTCCAGCCGCGGCTGGTCGGTGAGCTCGGCGAGGTAGCGCTCGGCGGTGGTGACGTCGCCGCCGTTGACGGTGCGGTCGTAGGCGTCGCGGGCCTTGGGGCTCGCGGTCTGCTTGAAGGCGGCCAGTGCGGCCTGTTCGCGGACGTACGCCTGCTGTGCGGCGCCCGTCAGCCGGGCCTGCGGGCCGCCGGCGGCGAGGGCCGGGACGAGCAGGGCGCGGGCCGCGGCCGCCTGGTCGGTGGCGCGGCCGAGCTGCGGCAGGGCCCGGAGGTCCGGGGCGACGGCGTTCGCGCGGGCGGGCAGGTCGCGCGCGATGGCGTCGGACAGCGCGCCGAGCGCCTGTACGGCGGCCGTGTACGCCTCGAAGGTCTCGGTGACCTGCCCCGGCCCGGACAGTGCCTGCTGGCGGGTCCGCGGCAGCGCGGCGAGCAGCTTGTCGGCCGCCCGGTACGTCGCGGTGGCGCCGGCGGCACCGTGCGAGGCGGCCCGCAGTTCGGCGATCTGCCGGTCCACGCGGGCCCGCTGGGACTCCGTGACCCCGGCGCCGCCCGCCTTGGCGGCGCGTCCGCCCGCGACGTACTCGGTCATCGCGTCGCGTTCGTCGGCGAGGGAGTGCGCGAGGGTGACCGCCTGCGCGTTCAGCCCGGCGAGGTCGACGAGCCGCTGGGAGGCGTGGGTGTCGTCCACGGCCGAGACGACGGCGGGCGCGCCGGCGCCGAGCACGGCGAGCGCGGCGACGGCCACCGCGCCGACCAGCCGGTTGCGCACGCGCGCGGGGCGGCCTGCGGGCGTGGGGGGCACGGACGCGTCGCCGAAGGCGTCACCGGCTCCCGGGCCCGCGCCCGGAGCCGTGCCCGAAAGCGAACCGGCCGGTGATCCCGGCCCGGCCGCGCCGTCCCGAAGCCGCTTCTTGCGCACCGCTGCTCGCATTCCTGTCTCGCCTGCCCACACCGTGTGGTCCCGCGGACCCGAGTCGCTCTCGCCCGCGGCGCGTACCTGTGCGAAGACCGCAGCAATCGACACGTCCGCAAGGGAAGCAGCCCGGCTCTGCGCGTCGCGACGAGTGTTCCGGCGCCTCCCATGATCCGGGCCACGACCATTCCACCGGCATCGCGCAGTGGCCCGGCAACGTACACCCGGCCACTCGAATGAGTGAACATCAATCGGAAGTTGACCATCAACTTCCGATCAAGGCCGCCCCGGGATGCAACCTCGCGCAACCCCCGAGCGGGTTTGGAGAACCGTGCGGCTCCTGAAAAGATGCCCGCCCGCACCTCCCGGGGCCGCACTTTTCAGCCCCATGTCACGTCCCTGACCTGCTGATACGCCTCGGAGCCCGGCGAAGACGGCACACCGCGGGAAACCGGACGCGCTCCGGCACACTGGCCGTCATGCGCATCGAACTGGCCACCGAGCCGGGAGACCCCCAACACCCGAACGAGGACTACGCGTCCGTCGCCCTGCCCGCCTCCGGCCAGGGCGGAGTCCTGGTCCTCCTGGACGGCGTGACCCCGCCGCCGCACGAGACCGGGTGCACCCACGGGGTGCCGTGGTACACCGCGCGACTCGGGGGAGCAATGCTCGAACTGTCCGGTTCATTCCGGGATATGACGCTCCCTGAGACACTTTCGGCCGCCATCTCCCGGACGGCCGAAGTTCATCGCTCGACCTGTGACCTTTCTCACGCCCGTACGCCGCAGGCAACCGCGGTGGCCGTCCGGTGGTCGCCGACGACCGTCGAGTACCTCGTCCTGTCCGATTCCGCCCTGCTCGTCGAGCATCCGGACGGTACGGTCCGCCCCGTCCTGGACACCCGCCTGGACGAACTGCCGCCCGCCGTACAGGCCCTGCGCGACGCCGTACGGGCCCTGCCGCGCGGCTCCGCCGAACGCGCCGTCGCCGGCCGTGAGTACGGCGCGGCGGTCGAGGCGCTGCGCAACGCCGAGGGCGGCTTCTTCACCGCGGCGGCCGACCCGGCGGTGGCCGCCCGCGCGGTCACCGGCTCCGTCCCGCGCGCCGAGGTACGGGCGCTGGCCGCGCTCAGTGACGGCGCGTCACGGTGGGTCGAGGTCTTCGGGGAGGGGTCATGGGCGGACTGCCTCGCGGTGGTGCGCAAGGAGGGGCCCCAGGCGCTGGTCGACCGGGTACGGGCCCTGGAGGACGCCGACCCGCACGGGGCGCGGTTCCCGCGCGGCAAGTCCCACGACGACGCGACGGTGGTGCTGGTCGAGCCGTGAACCGGGGGCGAGGGCCGGGGACCGGGGCGGGTCGCCGGCTGCTGGCTGCTGGCTGCCGTCTGCCGTCTGCCGTCTGCCCTCCGCCCTCCGCCCTCCGCCCTCCGCCCTCCGCCCTCCGCCGGACGTTTCGCGCCGTACGGCCGGAAACGGCCTTCCCCCGGCTGTCGCCTCCTGCCTACCGTTGACTCCATGACCGGATGAGAAATCCGGTCATGGAGTCAACGGAGTCAGGGGGAGCCGTGCAGGCCGACGCGCGTACGGAACGGGGCGAACGCATCCTGGACGCCGCGTGCGAGCTGCTGCTCGCCTGGGGCTACCGCCGCGTGACCGCGGACGAGATCGCCCGCCGGGCGGACGTCGGCAAAGGCACCGTCTATCTGCACTGGAAGAACAAGGACGCGCTGCTGCTCGCCGTGGTGCTCCGCGCCAAGGCGGCCGACCACCGCCGGCAGGTGGAACGGATGCGGGCCGACAGCCGCAACATCCTGCCCAGCCGCGCACTGCGCGGATCCCTCCTGGACTTCATGGACGACCCGGTACTGCGCGCCCTCTACCTGGACGACTCCGACATCCTCGGGCGGCTGAACGACATCGCCAGGAAGGAACTGGCGGAGCTGGTCGAGGCAGGAACCGAGACCCTGCGGTGGCAGCTGTCCACCCTGCGCGCCCACGGCCTGGTACGCGAAGACCTCGGCATCGACCAGCAGATGTACGTCTGCATGTCGACGGCCACCGGCTTCTTCCAGGCCGAGGTGCTGTTCCCCGAACGCGCCCCGGCCCGTGCGGAGGAGCGGGCCGACCTGCTGTGCCACACGGTCCGTACCGCGCTGGAACCGCCCGGCGAGCCCGACCCACAGGTCACCGCCGCGGCGGCCCCCGGCATCATCACGCGCTTCGCGCGCCTGGAGGAGCTGAGCCGGCAGGAAGTGCGGCGTCAACTCCGCCAGTGACCCCCGGTCACACCCTGATCAGGAGGAGAACGCACGATGACCACATCGCCCACCGGGTCCGCGGCGGCCACCCCGCCCGCCTCCCCCTCGACCGCCGGCGCCGACAGCAAGCCCGGCGCCCTGCCCTCCTACGTAGGCCTGCACCCCGGCGAGCCGAACGTCATGGAGCCGGAGCTGCTGGACGACCCGTACACCGGTTACGGCACGCTGCGCGAGCAAGCGCCGCTCGTCCGCGCCCGGTTCATCGACGACCTGCCCGTCTGGCTCGTGACCCGCTTCGACGTGGTCCGTGAGGTGATGCGTGACCCGCGGTTCGTCAACAACCCGTCGCTGGTGCCCGGCATCGGTACGGACAAGGACCCGCGCGCCCGTCTGATCGAGCTGTTCGGCATCCCCGAGCATCTGGCCCCGTACCTCACGGACACCATCCTCACCAGCGACCCGCCGGACCACACCCGGCTGCGCCGCCTGGTCTCCCGGGCCTTCACCGCACGCCGTATCCAGGACCTGCGGCCGCGCGTCGAGCGGATCACCGACGAGCTGCTGGAGGGGCTGCCCGGCCATGCCGAGGACGGCGTCGTCGACCTCATCGAGCACTTCGCGTACCCGCTGCCCATCACGGTCATCTGTGAGCTGGTCGGCATCGACGAGGCGGACCGGGCGCTGTGGCGGCGGTTCGGTGCCGACCTCGCCTCGCTGGAACCCCGGCGCATCGGCGGCACCATGCCGGCGATGATCGAGCACATCCACGGCGTGATCCGCGAGCGGCGCGCCGCCCTGCGGGACGACCTGCTCAGCGGGCTCATCCGGGCGCAGGACGACGACGGCAGCCGGCTGAGCGACGTCGAGATGGTCACCATGGTCCTCACCCTGGTGCTGGCCGGCCACGAGACCACCGCCCACCTCATCGGCAACGGCACGCTCGCCCTGCTCACCCACCCCGACCAGCGGCGCCTGCTGGACGCGGACCCGGCCCTGCTGCCGCGCGCGGTCCATGAGCTGATGCGCTGGTGCGGGCCGATCCAGACCACCCAGCTGCGGTACGCCACCGAGGACACCGAGGTGGCCGGCGTCCAGGTCCGCCAGGGCGACGCGCTGATGTTCAGTCTCGTCGCGGCCAACCACGACCCGCGGCACTACACCGAGCCGGAACGGCTCGACCTGACGCGGCAGCCGGCCGGCCGCGCCGAGGACCACGTCGGCTTCGGGCACGGGATGCACTACTGCCTGGGCGCCTCGCTCGCCCGGCAGGAGGCCGAGGTCGCGTTCGGCAAGCTGCTCGCCCGCTACCCGGACCTGGCGCTCGCCCTGCCCCACGGAGAGCTGGAGGAGCGGGAACGCATGCGGCAGCCCGGTGTCTGGCGGCTGCGGCGGCTGCCGCTGCGGCTGCACGCGGCGGACTGACCCGTACCGGATGCCGGCCGTCCGCGGAGGAGACGGCCGTCACGGACGACCGGCCGGGAGCCGGTGCGCACCGCCCCGCCGGGGCCCGCGCACCGGCTCTCAGCCGTTGTCGCCCTTCCCGCCGCGCGCGCCCCTGCCGAGCGCCCCGCACCCCTCCTCCGCGTCCTGCTCACCGTTCAAGCGGTGCAGGAGGCGGGCCAGTTCCGCCACCTCGCGGCGGTCCCAGGAGGCGAGCCGCCGCGCGTACTGGGCGCGGCGGCTGTTGCGTACGCGGCCGAACCGGTCGTGCCCCTCGTCGGTGAGGCGGACCAGGACGGCCCGGCCGTCGGCCGGGTCCGGCTCGCGGGCGATCAGACCGAGGTCCTCCAGGGCACGCAGCTGCCGGCTCATCGTCGCCTTGCCCACGCCGAAGAAACTCGCCAGTTCGGTGGCCCGCTGCTGCCCCGCGTCGGCGAGGCGCACGAGCAGGCCGTACGCGGCCGACTCCAGCTCCGGGTGCACCTGGCGCGCCAGCTCGCCGGACGTGGCACGGGCCCGGCGCAGGAAGACCGCCAACTCCCGCTCCAGGGAGAGGAACACCTGGTCCACACCGTGGGACTCGTCCGTCCCTGCCATGTCGTCGGGTCTGGTGTTGTGCACGTCAGCGCCCTCTCCCGCTTTCCGGACCGTGAAAGTTTCCCGCGGCGGCGGCCGAAGCCGCAGCTTGTCCAGTATTTCGCAGGATTAGACCAACGGAAGCCCGGCGCCCCTCTTTGCCCCGCGTATCTACGCGCGTACCGTCGTCCGCACGTTTTGGCATGACCACACCATCCGGGCCCGGCCGCGCCACTCACCCCCCTCGTTCCGCTCCGCGCGCCCCGCGGCGCGCAGCGGCCTGCCCGGCCGGTCCCCCTCAGGTCAGTTCACCGAGATCCTCGGAGGCACGTATGCCCGTGCACAGATCCGGCCCCGCCAACCGTCGCCGCCCGCGCCCGGCGATGCCCCTGACAGGCATCCTCCTCACCGTCCTGGCCCTCCTCCTCGGGCTGCCGGGCACCGCCGGCGCCGCTTCGTACGGACCGGCCCCCGAACCCACCCATCCCGGCCAGGACTGGGCCGGCTCCCAGGTCGCCCGGCACGAGGGGGACGCGCCGGGTGAGGCGCCGCCGCCCACCCGCGCCTCCGTCGAAGGCGTCGACGTCAGCAGCCACAACGGCAACGTCCCGTGGCAGACGCTGTGGAACGCCGGGGTCCGCTTCGCCTACGTCAAGGCCACCGAGTCCACCAGCTACACCAACCCGTACTTCGCGCAGCAGTACAACGGCTCCTACGACGTCGGCATGATCCGCGGCGCGTACCACTTCGCCACCCCCGACACCTCCAGCGGCGCCGCCCAGGCCGACTACTTCGTCGACCACGGCGGCGGCTGGTCCAAGGACGGCCGCACCTTGCCCGGCGCCCTCGACATGGAGTACAACCCGTACGGCTCGACCTGCTACGGCAAGAGCGCGTCCGGCCTGATCAGCTGGATGAAGGACTTCTTCGCCACGTACAAGGCGCGCACCGGCCGGGACGCCGTCATCTACACCTCCACCAGCTGGTGGAAACAGTGCACCGGCAACTACGCCGGCTTCGGCTCCGTCAACCCGCTGTGGATCCCCCGCTACGGCAGCTCCGTCGGCGAACTCCCGGCCGGCTGGGACTTCCACACGATCTGGCAGTACACGTCGTCGGGCACCACGGTCGGCGACCGGAACCGGTTCAACGGGGCGTACGACCGGTTGCAGGCGCTGGCCGACGGGTGAGGGACGCGGGCCCCGGCGCGGCCCGCCCTCGTCCGGGGCCCGTATCCGGCCGGACTCTCAGTCCTGTGGCTCCCTCGGGAAGCCGTCGGTCGCCAGGATCATTCCGAGCGGGGTGTCGGTGAGGTCGATCGGCATCCCGAAGTCGAGCGTGCGGTACGCGCGGTACTCGTCGTCCTTCGGCATCGTGTGGAGGTGGCACAGCCCCGTATACGGATCCGCGATCAAGTACACGGGGATGCCACCGGCGGCGTAGGCGGCCTTCTTCGGGCCGTAGTCGTTCACGGCGGTCCCTCGCGAGATGACTTCGAGGACGAACTCCACATCCTGGTACCGCCAGCGTCCCTTGGCGTCCGGTTCGGCACCGTCCGCGATCTTGTACAGGTCCGGAGCGAAGCCGTTGCAGTAGCCAGGAAGGTCCAGACGGACGTCCGTGTCGATTCCCGCCTCATCACCGAAGCGGTCTTCCAACTGCCGCAGCACCCGCCTGATGATCGTCCAGTGCACACGACGCTGGGGTGACATATGGATGGCCCCCCCGACGATCTCCGCTTTGTAGCCCTCGGGGACGATGTCGCACAGAAGCTCGAACAAGGTGTCCAGGTTCTGCTGGTCGCTGTCGGCCATCTCGGTCCTGTCGGTCGCTGCGATGGTCACCGTGCCGCTCCTCCCCGCTGCCGCTGTGCCGCGGGCAGTCGCGCAGTACAACGATACGTACGGCGTTCGAGACACGCGCGGCCCGGAGCCCCGGGTCAGGGGAGCTCCGGGCCGCCGTGGCTGGCCGCGTCCGTCACGCCGCGACCGGGACCTCCGGGGCGGCCGGGGCCGAGGCCGGGGTCAGAGCCAGGTCGAGGACCTGGCGGACGTCGGAGACCGGGTGGACGTCCAGCTTGTCCAGGATCTCGGCGGGGACGTCGTCCAGGTCCGGCTCGTTGCGCTTGGGAATGACCACGGTCGTGATGCCCGCCCGGTGCGCCGCGAGCAGCTTCTGCTTGACGCCGCCGATCGGCAGCACCCGCCCGGTCAGCGAGACCTCACCGGTCATCGCCACGTCCGGGCGCACCTGCCGCCCCGACAGCAGCGAGGCCAGCGCCGTCGTCATCGTCACGCCCGCGCTCGGGCCGTCCTTCGGCACGGCCCCCGCCGGTACGTGCAGATGGACGCCTCGTTCCTTCAGGTCACCGACCGGCAGCTCCAGTTCCGCGCCGTGCGAGCGCAGGAAGGACAGCGCGATGTGCGCGGACTCCTTCATCACATCGCCGAGCTGACCGGTGAGCTGGAGGCCGGACGCGCCGGTCTCCGGGTCGGCGAGCGACGCCTCGACGTACAGCACGTCGCCGCCCGCGCCGGTCACCGCGAGGCCGGTGACCACGCCCGGTACGGACGTCCGCCGCTCGGCCGGGTCCTGGGCCGACTCCGGGGTGTGGTGCGGACGCCCGATCAGCGGGCGCAGTTCGTCCACACCCACCGTGAACGGCAGTTCGCGCTCACCCAGTTCGCTCTGGGCCGCGATCTTGCGCAGCAGCCGGCCGACGGCCCGCTCCAGGTTCCGTACGCCCGCCTCGCGGGTGTACTCCCCGGCCAGCTTGTGCAGCGCCTCGTCCGTGAGCGTGACCTCGCCGGGCTCCAGGCCGGCCCGCTCCAGCTGGCGCGGCAGCAGGTGGTCGCGGGCGATGACGACCTTCTCGTCCTGGGTGTAACCGTCCAGCCGGACCAGCTCCATCCGGTCGAGCAGCGGCTCCGGTATCGCCTCCAGGACGTTGGCGGTGGCCAGGAAGACCACGTCGCTCAGGTCCAGCTCGACCTCCAGGTAGTGGTCCCGGAAGGTGTGGTTCTGCGCCGGGTCGAGGACTTCGAGGAGGGCCGCGGCCGGGTCGCCCCGGAAGTCCGAGCCGACCTTGTCGATCTCGTCCAGGAGGACGACCGGGTTCATCGAGCCGGCCTCCTTGACCGCGCGCACGATGCGGCCGGGCAGCGCGCCGACGTACGTACGCCGGTGGCCGCGGATCTCCGCCTCGTCCCGTACGCCGCCGAGCGCGACCCGCACGAACTTGCGGCCCATCGCACGGGCCACGGACTCACCCAGCGACGTCTTGCCGACACCGGGCGGCCCGACCAGCGCCAGCACCGCGCCCCCACGGCGCCCGCCGACCAGGCCCAGACCGCGGTCCGCGCGCCGCTTGCGCACGGCCAGGTACTCGGTGATGCGCTCCTTGACGTCCTCCAGGCCGGCGTGGTCGGCGTCCAGGATCTCCTTGGCGCCGGGGATGTCGTACGCGTCCTCCGTACGCTCGTTCCACGGCAGTTCCAGCACCGTGTCCAGCCAGGTCCTGATCCAGCTGCCCTCGGGGCTCTGGTCGCTGGACCGCTCCAGCTTGTCGACCTCCTTGAGGGCCGCCTTGCGGACGTCCTCGGGCAGCTGGGCGGCCTCGACGCGGGCGCGGTAGTCCTCGCCCTCGTCCTCCGGGTCGCCGTTCAGCTCCGCCAGCTCCTTGCGGACGGCCTCCATCTGGCGGCGCAGCAGGAACTCGCGCTGCTGCTTGTCGACGCCTTCCTGGACGTCCTTGGCGATGGACTCCGCCACGTTCTGCTCGGCGAGGTGGTCGCGCAGCGCCTCGGTGGCGAGCTTGAGCCGCGCCACCGGGTCGGTGGTCTCCAGCAGCTGCACCTTCTGCTCGGTGCTCAGGAACGGCGAGTAGCCGGAGTTGTCGGCGAGCTGCGCGACGTCCTCGATCTGCTGGACGCGGTCCACGACCTGCCAGGCGCCGCGCTTCTTGAGCCAGTCGGTGGCCAGCGCCTTGTACTCCTTGACCAGCTCGGTGACGGCACCGGGCAGGGGGTCGGGCACCGTCTCGTCGACGGTGGTGCCCTCCACCCACAGGGCGGCGCCGGGGCCGGTGGTACCGGCGCCGATCCTGACCCGGCCGAGGCCGCGGATCAGTGCGCCGGGGTCGCCGTCGGACAGGCGGCCGACCTGCTCGACGCGGCCGAGCACTCCGATGTCCGCGTACGAGCCGTCGACCCGGGGCACAAGCAGCACTCGCGGCTTGTTACCCGGAGCAGCAGCGGACTGCGCGGCCTCCACGGCGGCGCGGACGTCCGCTTCGGACAGGTCCAGGGGCACCACCATGCCGGGGAGGACGACCTCGTCATCCAGGGGCAGTACGGGCAAGGTGAGCGGTGTGGACGACGAAGCCATGATCTCCCCTTCGGCAGGCAAGTTGAGCTATGTCCACTCAATGCTTGGGGGTGCGCGGTTGTTCCCTGCTCCTTGTTCGCTGTGAGCGATCAGCTGGGGTTTGTTGTGGCTGGGGTTCCTGTTGTCCTCAATCGCCGGACGGGCTTTGGGGTGCGCCGGCCTGGTGTGGGGGTGTGGGGGCCTTGTGGGGGTGCGCGTTGTGCGCGATGGGTCCGGTGGGTGGGGGCTCGGGGCCACACAGGGGTCACTCCTCGGCACCGTGTACGTCGCCCGGGGCGTGAAGTGAACCCAGGCTCCCGGCTGACCTGCGGGGAGACCCCTGTATGTCCCCGAGCCCGCGCCGTTTGCGGGTATCCCGCCATCGGGGCGAAAATTCCACAAGCTCACTCGCGCGCAGCGCGAGGGGATCTTGCTCGCACGCAGCACGGGGAGGCCTTGCTCGCGCGCAGCACGGGGGACCTTGCTCGCGCGCAGCGGGGGACCTTGCTCGCGCGCAGCGCGAGGGAGGCGGGCAGGCATCCGGGCCGCCTTATGACGCTCACGTGACGCGGAATGACGTGCCGGCCCCGGCGTGAGCCTCACCATATGGTCAGGGCACACCAGAGTGATCGACACCCTCCCCCCAGCTGTCCCGGCCTCGCCAAACGGCCTGAGGGGGCGTGTAGGGGGCCATCCCCGCAGGTCAGCCGGGAGCCCGGGTTCACCTCACGTCCCGGGCGACGTACACGGTGCCGAGGAGTTGGCCCCCTGCGCGCCCCCGCCCCGGCACCTACCTATGCGAGCCGCGCGACAGCGCAAAACCTCGCGCGAAGCGCGAGGGAGGCGGGCAGGCATCCGGGCCGCGATTCAGGGCGCGTGCAGTGGGGCCACGCCCCTGCCCCGGCGTGAGCCTCACCATGTGGTGGGGGTACACCAGGGTGATCGACAGACTCCCCCCAGCTGTCCCGGCCTCGCCAAACCGGCCTGAGGGGGCGTGTAGGGGGCCATCCCCGCAGGTCAGCCGGGAGCCCGGGTTCACCTCACGTCCCGGGCTGCGTACACGGTGCCGAGGAGATGGCCCCCTGCGCGCCCCCGCCCCCGGCACCAACCTCTGCGAGCCGCGCGACAGCGCAAACCCTCGCGCGAAGTGCGAGACCGACCCGCTACCCCTGAGCCATGTGCATCAACTCCCACACATGCCCGTCCAGATCCTGGAAGCTCGCCCCATACATGGGCCCCGCCTCCATCACGGGCTTCCACACGCTCGCCCCAGCCCCGCGAGCCTTGGCGAGCATCTCATCGACCTCCGAGCGGCTGTCGCAGGACAGGCACGTGAGGACTTCCTTCGTCTTCGCGGCGTCGGCGATGTCGCCGTTGATGAAGTCCCGGAAGCGCTCTTCCTGGAGGAGCATGACGCAGATGTTCTCCTCGACGACCATGCACAGGGTGTGCTCGTCGGAGAACTGCGGATTGAACGTGAAGCCGAGGCGGGCGAAGAACTCGCGGGACGCGGCGATGTCCTTGACCGGCAGATTGACGAAAATCATGCGCATGCTCAGCAAGCTAGCAACGGCCACTGACAACCGTCCCGGCCCGCGGCACGCGCGGGCGCCGCAGCAGGGGCCAGCTGAGGGTGCCGAGGACGAGGGCGAGCAGGTGGCCCGAGTCACTGACGGGATCCGCCGAGTCCAGCAGGGTGCTGACGGTGTACCAGGCCACGCCCGCCAGGAGGGGCCACCGGGCCCAGGTCGGGAGCAGCCCCGCCAGGGCGCCGGTGCAGGCCATCACGCCGAAGCTGATGCCGTAGTCGAGGCGCTGGAGGGAGTCGGCGGGGAGCTGGCCGAGGGCGACCGCGGCGCCGACCGGGAGTTCGGTGGCGAGCGTCGCGACCACGTGGCCGCCGAAGAAGACGGCGGCCGTCCGCAGGGCGCCGGCCCGGCGCTCCAGGGCCGTCAGGACGAACAGGAAGGCGATGGCGTACGCGGAGGTCATGCCGCCGGCGATCCACAGGGCGCTGGCGACGAGCACCAGCAGGGGCGCGTGGGCCAGGTGTTCGACGTCGGTGCTGGAGCCCTGGAGGAGGGTGAGGACCAGGTCGGGGTCGGCGTACTCGGCGAAGAGGGAGGTCGCTACGAGGAGGAGGGTGTAGAGGAAGGTGAAGGGGGTGCTCCGGGGCCCGGGGAGCAGACGCCAGGGTCTGGGCATCCTCCGGGCGGTCCGGGCGGTCCGGGCCGGCCAGGTCGCCCCGGCGGACGACGGCGCCACGGCCCCGGCAGGCGGCACGCCCCCGGCGAGCGGCACCGCCCGGGCGCACGGCGCGACCTCAACGCACGGCACCGTCCCGGCGAGCGGCACCTCCCCAACGCGCCGCGCGACCCCAACGCACCGCGCGGCCCCAGCGCCCGGCCCCCCGCCCAGCGCCTCCCCGCCGCAAGGCGGTTTCTCTGCCGCGTTCGCCCGGCTCACTGGTGCCCGGCCCCTTTCGTTCGCTGGCCTTCTGGAGGTCTACGTGGGGCACAGCCTGCACGTTCAACCCATGAGTGAGCTGTGGCCGTGATGTGCGTCACCCACCGCCGCGTCGGGGGGGCGCGGCCATCGGCTGGACCCGTCCCGGCTCGATTGGTCAGGATGGCCGTCATGTCTCATCCCGCACACGCCATGCCTGACTCCGTGCATGCACCCGCCGAGCCGCGGGTGCTCGACCGCCGGGAGGGCCCGTACGGCGAAGTGGTCCTGCGGCAGCGGGGCGCGCACTTCGAGATCATCGCCAACGGGTGTTTTCTGATGGACACCTCGGACGGGCGGTCCGAGCGGCTGCTGGTGGATGCGGCGCTGGCGGAGCTGGGGGCCGGGCGGACCTCGGCCAGTGTGCTGATCGGCGGGCTGGGGGTCGGGTTTTCTCTGGTCAGGGCCGCGGAGGAGGCCCGGTGGGGGCGGATCACGGTGGTGGAGCGGGAGGCCGCGGTCATCGACTGGCACCGGGACGGGCCGCTGTCCGCCGTGTCGGGGGCGGCGCTCGCCGACCCTCGCACGGAGGTCGTGGCGGCCGATCTGGTGGCGTACGTACGGGAGGGCGCCGGGCCGCGGGTGTTCGACGCGCTGTGTCTGGACATCGACAACGGGCCGGACTGGACCGTCACCGAGGACAACGGCGGCCTCTACTCCCCCGCCGGTCTCGCGGCCTGCCGGGAGCGGCTGACGCCCGGCGGCGTGCTCGCCGTGTGGTCGGCGCAGCCGTCCGCCGCGTTCGAGGACGCTCTGCGAAATGCCGGGTTCACCGGCGTACGTACCGAAGAGATCCCCGTTGTCCGAGGCGTCCCGGACGTGGTGCACCTCGCGCGCAAGGGCGCGTAGCCGACGGTCGCGGCCTGCCCTTACGCTGCTGCCCAGCAGTACGCGACCATGCAGCACGGGGACACGCAGGGGCGGGCGATGGATCAGACGCAGACCACCCAGGGCGGCACCGCCGCGGCCACGCCCGGCGCCCAGCGCCGGATCCTCGTCGTGGAGGACGACCCGACGATCGTGGACGCCATCGCGGCCCGGCTGCGCGCCGAGGGTTTCCAGGTGCAGACGGCGACCGACGGCCCGGCCGCGGTGGACACCGCGGAGGCCTGGCAGCCGGACCTGCTGGTCCTGGACGTCATGCTGCCGGGTTTCGACGGGCTGGAGGTGTGCCGCCGGGTGCAGGCGCGGCGTCCGGTGCCCGTCATGATGCTCACCGCGCGTGACGACGAGACGGACATGCTGGTCGGTCTCGGTGTCGGCGCGGACGACTACATGACCAAACCGTTCTCCATGCGGGAGCTGGCGGCCCGGGTGCACGTGCTGCTGCGGCGGGTGGAGCGGGCGGCGCTGGCCGCGCACACGCCGCGCAGCGGCATCCTGCGCCTGGGTGAGCTGGAGATCGACCACGCGCAGCGCCGGGTGCGGGTGCGCGGCACCGACGTGCACCTGACGCCGACCGAGTTCGACCTGCTGGTGTGCCTGGCGAACACGCCGCGCGCGGTGCTCTCCCGTGAGCAGCTGCTGGCCGAGGTGTGGGACTGGGCGGACGCCTCCGGCACCCGTACGGTCGACAGTCACATCAAGGCGCTGCGCCGCAAGATCGGCGCGGAGCGCATCCGTACGGTGCACGGCGTCGGGTACGCGCTGGAGACCCCGCCGGTATGACGGCCCCCACCCGTCAGAGGGAGCGGGCCGGACGCCAGGACCGCGAGCACCCGCCGGACGGGTTGCGGGAGCGGGTCTGGGCGCCGTTCTGGCGGCGGGTCTGGGAGGGGCTGCGGCCGCTGGATCCGTACCGCTCGGTCAAGGCGGCGCTCGGCGCGCTGGTCATCGTCTCGGTGATCATCACGACGCTGCTGGTGTTCGTCGCGATCCACTCCGACACCGAGCTGCGGGTCATCACGGTCTTCTCGATCATCGCTTCGCTGCTGGTCACCCAGTTCGTCGCGCAGGGCCTGACGGCGCCGCTGGACGACATGACGGACGTGACCCGGGCGATGGCGGACGGTGACTACACCCGCCGGGTGCGCGGCGGGCGGCGGGACGAGTTCGGTGACCTGGCGGACGCGTTCAACCGGATGGCCGCCGACCTGGAGGCGGTGGACACCCACCGCAAGGAGCTGGTCGCCAACGTCTCGCACGAGCTGCGTACCCCGATAGCGGCTCTGCGCGCCGTGCTGGAGAACGTGGTGGACGGGGTCTGCGAGCCCGATCCGGAGACGATGCGTACGGCGCTGAAGCAGACCGAGCGGCTGGGGCGGCTGGTGGAGCACCTGCTGGACCTGTCGCGGCTGGACAACGGGGTGGTGCCGCTGCACGCCCGCCGTTTCGAGGTGTGGCCGTATCTGTCGGGGGTGCTGAAGGAGGCCAACATGAGCCGGGGCGCCTCCACGCTCTCGGGGCTGGCCGGCTCCGGCACCCACACCCGTACGGACGTCCATCTGCATCTGGACGTCTCACCGCCGGAGCTGACCGCGTACGCGGACGCCGAGCGGCTCCACCAGGTGGTGGCGAACCTGATCGACAACGCCATCAAGCACAGCCCGCGGCACGGCCGGGTCACGGTGCTGGCGCGGGGCGGCGAGACGCCCGGCGGTCTGGAGCTGGAGGTGCTGGACGAGGGTCCGGGCATCCCGGAGGCGGAGCGGCACCACGTCTTCGAGCGGTTCAACCGGGGCGACCCGGCGGCGTCGGGTCCGGGCAGCGACGGCGGTACGGGGCTGGGCCTGGCGATCGCGCGCTGGGCGGTGGATCTGCACGGGGGGCGGATCCGGGTGGCCGAATCACCGCGCGGCTGCCGCATCCGCGTCACTCTTCCGGGTAGCGACTCCGTACGGGGTTGACCTCGGGTGTCGTAGGGTCGGTGGCGGAGGCACACAGTCCTGGGTGCGGCGGCGATGCCGCGTACCCGAATGCAGAGGAACCTGGTGTGTTTCCCGCCCAGTCATGCCCCGAAACCCCTGTACGAATGTGACGTGCACGACGACTGACGGCCCCGGACTGCACCAAAGGTCCGGAGAGGCGTAGCCTTTATTCCCGCTGTCCACCACCTTAGGAAGCGGAAGAGGGCGGTTGCCGCCGTGTCGCCACAGTCCCCCAACAGTTCGAGCACTTCGACTGACCAAGAGGGGCAGGGTAAGAACCCTGCTGCCGCGTTCGGTCCGAATGAGTGGCTCGTCGACGAGATCTACCAGCAGTACCTCCAGGACCCGAACTCGGTAGACCGAGCCTGGTGGGACTTCTTCGCCGACTACAAGCCGGGAGCGGGCGCCGCCGCGCAGGCTCCGGCGAGTGGCGGCAGCCCCGCCACTCCGGCCGCCGAACCGGCCCAGGCCGCCACCGCGGCTCCGAGCGCGCCCGCGGCCCCTGCCGCGCAGCCCGCCGCCGCCCCGGCGCAGCCGGCCGCGAGCGCCCCGGCGCCCGCCCAGCCCGCCCCGGCGAAGGCCGAACCCGCGAAGACCGCCAAGCCCGCTGCAAAGCCCGCTGTCAAGAAGGACGATGTGAAGGCCGACGAGGCGCCCGCAGGCCCGGAACTGGTCACCCTCCGTGGCCCCTCCGCCGCTGTCGCGAAGAACATGAACGCCTCTCTGGAGCTGCCCACGGCCACGTCCGTGCGCGCCGTCCCGGTGAAGCTGCTGTTCGACAACCGCATCGTCATCAACAACCACCTCAAGCGCGCCCGCGGCGGGAAGGTCTCCTTCACCCACCTCATCGGGTACGCGATGGTGCAGGCCCTCAAGGCCATGCCGTCGATGAACTACTCCTTCCAGGAGAAGGACGGCAAGCCGACGCTGGTCAAGCCCGAGCACGTCAACCTCGGTCTGGCCATCGACCTGGTCAAGCCCAACGGTGACCGCCAGCTCGTCGTCGCGGCCATCAAGAAGGCGGAGACGCTCAGCTTCTTCGAGTTCTGGCAGGCGTACGAGGACATCGTCCGCCGCGCCCGCAACAACAAGCTGACGATGGATGACTTCACCGGGGTCACCGCGTCGCTGACCAACCCGGGCGGCATCGGCACCGTCCACTCCGTGCCCCGCCTGATGCCCGGTCAGGGCCTCATCATCGGCGTCGGCGCGATGGACTACCCGGCGGAGTTCCAGGGCACCTCCCAGGACACCCTGAACAAGCTGGGCATCTCCAAGGTCATGACGCTGACCAGCACCTACGACCACCGCGTGATCCAGGGCGCCGCCTCCGGCGAGTTCCTGCGCATCATGAACCAGCTGCTGCTCGGCGAGAACGACTTCTTCGACGACATCTTCAAGTCGCTGCGCATCCCCTACGAGCCGGTGCGCTGGCTGCGTGACATCGACGTCTCCCACGACGACGACGTCACCAAAGCGGCCCGGGTCTTCGACCTGATCCACGCCTACCGGGTGCGCGGCCACGTCATGGCCGACACCGACCCGCTGGAGTACGAGCAGCGCAAGCACCCCGACCTCGACATCATCGAGCACGGGCTGACGCTGTGGGACCTGGAGCGGGAGTTCGCCGTCGGCGGCTTCGCCGGCAAGACCATGATGAAGCTGCGCGACATCCTGGGCGTGCTGCGCGACTCGTACTGCCGCACCACCGGCATCGAGTTCATGCACATCCAGGACCCCAAGCAGCGCAAGTGGATCCAGGACCGGGTCGAGCGCGGGCACTCCAAGCCGGAGCGCGAGGAGCAGCTGCGCATCCTGCGCCGCCTGAACTCCGCCGAGGCGTTCGAGACCTTCCTGCAGACGAAGTACGTCGGCCAGAAGCGGTTCTCGCTGGAGGGCGGCGAGTCCGTCATCCCGCTGCTGGACGCGGTCATCGACTCGGCCGCCGAGTCGCGCCTGGACGAGGTCGTCATCGGCATGGCCCACCGCGGCCGCCTGAACGTGCTCGCCAACATCGTCGGCAAGTCGTACGCGCAGATCTTCCGCGAGTTTGAGGGCAACCTCGACCCGAAGTCGATGCACGGCTCCGGCGACGTGAAGTACCACCTGGGCGCCGAGGGCACCTTCACCGGCCTGGACGGCGAGCAGATCAAGGTCTCGCTGGCCGCCAACCCCTCGCACCTCGAAGCGGTCGACCCGATCGTGGAGGGCATCGCCCGCGCCAAGCAGGACATCATCGGCAAGGGCGGCACGGACTTCACCGTCCTGCCGGTCCAGCTGCACGGTGACGCGGCCTTCGCGGGCCAGGGTGTGGTCGCCGAGACGCTGAACATGTCGCAGCTGCGCGGCTACCGCACCGGCGGCACGGTGCACATCGTCATCAACAACCAGGTCGGCTTCACCGCCGCCCCGGAGTCGGCCCGCTCCTCCATGTACGCCACCGACGTGGCCCGCATGATCGAGGCGCCGATCTTCCACGTCAACGGTGACGACCCCGAGGCCGTCGTCCGGGTCGCGCGCCTCGCGTTCGAGTTCCGCCAGGCGTTCAACAAGGACGTCGTCATCGACCTGATCTGCTACCGGCGCCGCGGTCACAACGAGACCGACAACCCGGGCTTCACGCAGCCGCTGATGTACGACCTGATCGACAAGAAGCGCTCGGTGCGCAAGCTCTACACCGAGTCGCTGATCGGCCGCGGCGACATCACGCTGGAGGAGGCCGAGCAGGCCCTCCAGGACTTCCAGGGCCAGCTGGAGAAGGTCTTCACGGAGGTCCGCGAGGCCACCACCGCCCCGGCCGCCCCCGAGGTGCCGGAGCCGCAGGCCGAGTTCCCGGTCGCCGTGGACACCGCGATCTCCCAGGAGGTCGTCAAGCGGATCGCCGAGTCCCAGGTCAACATCCCCGAGCGGGTCACCGTCCACCCGCGCCTGCTGCCGCAGCTGCAGCGCCGCGCGGCCCAGGTCGAGGACGACACGATCGACTGGGGCACGGGCGAGACCCTCGCCTTCGGCTCGCTGCTGATGGAGGGCACCCCGGTCCGCCTGTCGGGCCAGGACTCCCGCCGCGGCACCTTCGGCCAGCGCCACGCGGTGCTGGTGGACCGGGAGACCGGCGAGGACTACACCCCGCTGCTCTACCTGTCCGAGGACCAGGCGCGCTTCAACGTCTACGACTCGCTGCTGAGCGAGTACGCGGCGATGGGCTTCGAGTACGGCTACTCGCTCGCCCGCCCGGAGGCGCTGGTCCTGTGGGAGGCGCAGTTCGGTGACTTCGCCAACGGCGCGCAGACCATCGTCGACGAGTTCATCTCCTCGGCGGAGCAGAAGTGGGGCCAGACCTCCGGCGTCACGCTGCTGCTGCCGCACGGCTACGAGGGCCAGGGCCCGGACCACTCCTCGGCCCGTATCGAGCGCTTCCTCCAGCTGTGCGCGCAGAACAACATGACGGTCGCCATGCCGACGCTCCCGTCGAACTACTTCCACCTGCTGCGCTGGCAGGTGCACAACCCGCACCACAAGCCGCTGGTCGTCTTCACCCCGAAGTCGATGCTGCGTCTGAAGGCGGCGTCGTCGAAGACGGCGGAGTTCACCACGGGCGGCTTCCGGCCGGTCATCGGTGACAGCGCGGCGAAGGCCGAGGACGTCACCAAGGTCATCTTCTGCTCCGGCAAGGTGTACTACGACCTGGAGGCGGAGCGGGTCAAGCGCGGCGCGTTCGACACGGCGCTGGTCCGTATCGAGCGGCTGTACCCGCTGCCCGGCAAGGAGCTCCAGGCGGAGATCGCCAAGTACCCGAACGCGGGCAAGTACCTGTGGGTGCAGGAGGAGCCGGCGAACCAGGGTGCGTGGCCGTTCCTGGGTCTGAACCTGATCGACCACCTGGACCTGTCCGTCGGTGCCGACGTGCCGCACGGCGAGCGCCTGCGCCGTATCTCGCGGCCGCACTCCTCGTCGCCGGCCGTCGGTTCGGCCAAGCGCCACCAGGCCGAGCAGGCCGCGCTGATCGCCGAGGCGTTCGACGCGTAGCACGTAGCCCGTACCGGCCCGGCTGGCCGGTACGGGCGCGGTGCTCCGAGGCCCCGCCACGAATGTCGCGACGTTCGTGGCGGGGCCTCTTGCCGCTCGGAGCCCGTGTCACACGTCGCGCGGCAGCACTTCCATCGGTACGTGGTCGGGGTGGGCCATCGACGAGGCGGACTCCCGCGGCCGCGGCGACCCGGGTACCGGGCGCAGCTTCCAGCGGGCCAGGAGGGTGGCCAGCGCGATGGTGGCCTCCGTCCAGCTGAACCCGTCGCCGATGCACCGCCGGCTGCCCGCGCCGAAGGGCACGACCGCCTTGCGTTCGAGGGCTTCCCGCCGCTCGGGCAGCCACCGGCCGGGGTCGAAGGAGTCCGGGTCGGGGTAGTGGGCCGGGTCGCGGTGCAGGGCGTAGAGGCTGAAGGCGATCTCGACGCCGGCCGGGACGCGGTAGCCGCTGAGTTCGATCGGCTCGGCGGTGCGCCGCATCAGCAGCACCACCCCGTGCAGGCGGATGACCTCGTCCAGCACCCGGCGGATGCCGGCGAGGCGGGGTACGTCCTCGAAGGTCACGGGCCGGTCGCCCACCACCTCCTTGACCTCGGCGACCAGCTGGTCCTCGACCTCGGGGTGCTCGGCGAGGTGGTGGAAGGTCCAGGCGAGGGTGGAGGCCGTGGTCTCCGTACCGGCGAACAGGATGGTGACCAGTTCGTCCCGGACCTCCTCGTCGGTCAGGCCCTCGCCGGTGTCCGCGTCGCGTGCCGCGAGCAGGACGGACAGCAGGTCGGTCGCGTCGGCCCGGCCCGAGGCGCGGGTGGTGGCGACGACCTCGTCGATGATCCGGCGCATGCTCGCCGTGGCGTCGTCGAAGCGGCGCCAGATCGGCAGTTTGTCCAGGATCTTGGGGGACGCGGCCCTGAGCAGCATGTTCTTCAGGATGACCGGCAGGTTCCGGCGCACCGCCTCCACCGCCGGCCGGCCGATGTCGGTGGAGAACAGGGTCGCCGCCAGCGTCTCGATGGCGTACTCGCCCATGACCTGTTCCACGGCGACGCGTTGGCCGGGGGTCCAGGAGTCGGCCAGCGCGCGGGCGCGGTCGCTCATCACCTCGGCGTAGCGGGCGATCTGCTTCGCGTGGAACATGGGCTGGATGAGGCGGCGGTGGCGGCGGTGGACCTCCCCGCCGGCCGTCGCGAGGCCGTTGCCGACCAGCGGCCGGACCCGGTCGAAGAGCCGGCCCTTCTCCAGCGACCGGCCGTGGGTGACCATGACGTCGTTGATCGCGGAGGCGCCGGAGGCCACGTAGATCGGCATCGTGCCGATGTCGACCCGTACGAGGTCACCCGTCTCCCGCAGCGACCGCAGGAAGTGCAGCGGGTTCCGCTGCAGTGGCAGGGCGTGTCCCAGCAGTGGTATCCCGCCAGGGGCACGGGGGACGGCCGTCAGCTCCAACACGGGGGATCCTTTCGCCGAGGCGACGTCCGCGCCGGCCCGCGTGCAGAGGCGATCCGGCGGGAGGTGGGGACGGGGCGGCCCGGCGCTGCGGCCGTGGGCTACCCGGAATGATCACGTCAGGCATCGTACCGACCGTTTACACCTGAACCAATGGGCCGTTTCCGCCCCACCCATGCCCGCCTGGCCCTTCCGCTACCGCGGTTTCCCCCGTGTTCACCGCCGCGCCGTGCCCGGCCGCCGGTCAGCCGCGGCGGAAGCGCCTTGCCCGGGGAGGAGTGGTGACGACCGGGGTGGCGATCACCGTCCGGTCCGGCTGCGGGCCCGCTGTGCCGGCTCGCGCGGTGTCGAGCTGCTGGGGCTCGAACGCCACGGGCAGGGCGGCCGGACGCTGGGTCAGCCAGGCGGCCTCGATGGACAGTTCCTCCGCCGGGACCGCGAGCCGGACGTCGGGAAGCAGGCTCAGCAGGGTGTCGATGCCGGTTTCCGCCATGGCGCGGCCGATGTCCGCTCCGGGGCACTGGTGCGGGCCGAAGCTGAAGGCGAGGTGCGAGCGGTTGCCGTGCATCGGCCCCGCCGCGGCGCGGACCTCGGGGTCCGCGTTGCCGGCTGCCGGGCAGAGCAGCAGCATGTCCCCCTCCTTGATGTGCTGTCCGCCGAGCTGGGTGTCGCCGGTGGCCCACCGGCCGGGCACCGCCGCGATGGGCGGGGTGTCCCAGAGCACCTGGTCCAGCGCGTCGGGCAGGGTCATCTGGGCGCCCGAGAGGCTGCCGCGGAAGCGGGGGTCGGTCAGCACCAGGCGCAGGGTGTGGGCGAGCAGGTTGACCGTGCCCTGGTGGGCCGCCACGAGGATGAGGCGCAGATGTTCGATGATCTCGTCGTCGGTCAGCGCCGACGGGTGGGCTATCAGCTCCGACGTCAGGTCGCGGCCCGGCCGGTTCTTCTTCGCGTCGACCAGTTCGCGCAGCGTCCGTGTCACCACCTCGTTGCTGGCGGCGGCCGTGGCGGTGCCCTTCACCAGGTCGAGGGCGGGGGCCACCAGGGCCGCGCCCGCCTCGGAGCTCAGCCCCAGGATCTGGGAGATCACCAGCATCGGCAGCGGCTCGGCGTAGTCCCGGACCAGGTCGGCTTCGCCCTTCGCGGCGAAGGCCGAGACCAGTTGCCGGGTGTACCGGGCGATGTAGCGGCGCACGCCGTGCCGGTTGAGCTGGTCGAGGCTGTCCGTGACCGCGCTGCGCAGCCGGAGCAGTTCGGCTCCGTCGGCGAACACGCACAGGGGCTGCCAGCCCACCATGGGCACCAGCGGCGAGTCGTCCGGGATGCGCCCTTCCCGCCATGCCGTCCAGCGCCGCGAGTCGCGGGAGAAGCGTGAGGGGGTGCGCATCACTTCGAGGTTTTCCTGGTAGCCGAGCACCAGCCAGGCGGGGACGTCACCGTGCAGGAGCACCGGCGCGACCGAGCCGTGTTCGCGGCGCAGTTCCTCGTACAGCTCCTGCGGGTGGGCCTCCGCGTCCGCCCCGTACAGCCGGCGTACCTCGGGACTCATGCCGTGCGCCGGGCAGCCGGGAGGCGGCACCGCTGCGGAGTGATCACGGGGGGCGTCCGGGCGGGGGGTGGTCACAGGGCCTCCGAAGCCGTTGTTCGATGGAGCAGCCACGGACGGGGGCCCGGCGGCGTGCTCACGCGTCAATATCCGGGTCGCGTGCCGCGGTGCTGCCGCGGTCCAAGATCCCGGGCCGGATGCAGCATATCCCCGGTGCCGCCCGGCCCGGGGCGGAGGCCGGGGCTCGGCGGGCATGCTAAATGGGCGCCCGGCCGACGGAGTTGACGGCCCGTCGGCCGGACGCCCCCGGGGCGGCCGGGCCGCCTCAGACCGGCTGCGGCTCGAAGTCCCAGTACGGGCGGCGCCGGCGGCGGGCGGAGAGGGTGTGCGGGTGCTCGGCGCCCAGGGTCTCGGTGAGCTGTTGTACGGCTTGCTGCTCCAGCTTGGAGGCCTCCTGGCCGCGCCGGAGGGCCCGCAGGTCGTCGGCGAGCGCCGTCTTGGCGGAGAGGGTCAGCGGGTGGGTCTCGCCCATGACCCGCTTGGCGCGCTCCAGGGTCTCCCGGCTCAGCTGTGCGGCGCTCTCCTCGTCGTCGACGCGGTTGCGGGCGCCGGCAGCGTTCAGGGCGCAGCCCAGGGTCCAGGGGTGGTCGGGGCCCACGGCCCGGGTCATGCCCCGGAGGGCCTCCTCGGCGATGGCCAGCGCGTTGTCCCGTTCGCCGAATTCCCAGCACACCAGGCCGGTGTTGCCGAGCGCGCCGACCGTGTACGGGTGGGCCTCGCCGACGAGGGTGCGGTACCGCTCGGCGGCCTCCTCGCCCAGGGCCCTGGCCTGGCCGAGGTCGCCGTGCTCACGCAGGAACGTGGCGTAGTTGGCCTGCATCATGAGCGTCTCCGGATGCCGGGGGCCGTGCACCCGGCGGGAGCGCTCCACGACGTCGCCCATCAGCGCGTCGGCCTGGGTGACGGCGCCGGAGCGGCGCAGGCACAGCGCGAGGTTGTGCTCGGCCCGCAGGGTCAGGGGCGTGTGCTTGCCCATGACCTGGTGGTAGAGCCGTACGTTCAGCTCCTGGCGGGACAGGGCGTCGGTGTAGCGGCCGAGCAGCCGCAGCATCCGGGCGTACGAATACGCCGCGCCGAGGGTGAGGTGGTGGCGGGCGCGCAGCTCGCGTTCCCAGACCAGCAGCACCTCGCCGAAGAGGTCGAGGGCTTCCTGGTAGCGGCCGAGGGCGCTGAGCGCGGAGGCGAGGTTGCTGCGCGAGGAGAGGGTGAGCGGTGCCTCGGGCCCGAGGAGTTCGGTACGGCCGCGGACGACCGACTCGAAGATCTCCAGTGCCTGGCTGTAGGAGCCCAGCGCCATCAGGGTGCCGGCGAGGCCGTCCTGCGCGCGCAGCAGCGCGCCGTCGCCCGGCTCCCGTTCGGCGGCCAGCTCCTCCACGATGGCGCTGCCGACCGCCTCGGCCTCGCGGTAGCGGCCCAGCCTGCGCAGCATGTTGGCGTGCTGGTGGGTGATCACGAGCATGGTGCGCTGGGTGGGGGCGATGCGGGTGCGCCAGCGGGAGAGGAACTGCTCGCACAGCCGCAGGCCGATGCGGTACTCACCGCGCACCCGCAGGTACTCGATGCAGTTCAGGAGCAGTTCCTGGACGGAGATCTCCGGGCTGTCCAGGACGCCGGCCGGCTCCAGGTGCGGGATGAGCGCGGCGTACTGCTCCCAGGTGCGGGTGTCGGAGGGGCTCTGCGGGTCGGCGGTGGCCAGCACCCGGCAGGCCGTGGCGGACATCGAGTCCCGCTCGTCCTCGGCCATGTCGCTGCGCAGGAACCGGTGGTAGAGCCGGTGCATCTGGGCGATCTCCACGGCGGGGTCCGTGGTGGTCTGCGCGACCTGGTAGTCCAGGCGTACGGCGGTGGACTCGGTCAGCCGGCGCAGCGCGGTGTTCCACGCGATGGGCTCGGCCGCGAGGTCGGCGAGGTACTCGGGCAGGTCGCCGCGCCGGGCGCGGGCGAGCATCGGCACGGGGATCGCGTCGGGTGCGAAGAACGCGAAGAGTTTGAGCAGTTCGACAGCGGCGGGGCTGCGCTCGCGCAGCGTGTTCAGCGTTATGGCCCAGCTGGTCTGGAAGGCCATCGGGTAGTCGGTGGAGATGCGGATGCCGACCAGGCTGGGCTCGCCGCGGCGGATCAGCTCGATGTACTCCTTGGGCGCCATCGGGTTGGCGTCCAGCCAGGCGGCGGTCTGGGCGAGCAGCAGCGGCAGGTCCTGCACGGCCTCGGCGAGCAGGTCGGCTTCCATGTTGGTCAGCCGCGGGGCGCGCCGGCGCGCGTAGGCGACGGACTCGATACGGGTGAAGGGCAGCACCTCGATCTCCTGGGCGCTGCCGGAGCCGGACCAGTCGCGGGTGAGGGTGGTGATCAGGACGTGGCCGCGGCCGTCCGGGACCAGGTCCTCGATCTGCTCCATGTCGTCGGCGCTGTCGAAGATCAGCAGCCAGCGGCGGTACGGGCGGCCGACGCGCAGCGCCTCGTGGACGGCGCGGATCCGGTCGCCCAGCTCCTGGCCGACCGGCAGGCCGAGGCGGGTGGCCAGCTCGGCGAGCTGTTCACGGGCGGCGCCGCGGTTGGTGGCGCTGATCCACCAGACGACGTCGTAGTCGTTGCCGAAGCGGTGGGCGTACTCGGCGGCGATCTGGCTCTTGCCGACGCCGGAGATGCCGTACAGGGCGATCCGGGTCTCCAGCGGCTGGCCGAGGCCGGGCACCGGGCCCGCCAGCTTGCCGTGCAGCTCCTCCAGCGCGGTGTCGCGGCCGGTGAAGCGGTTGTTGCGGCGGGGGATGTTCCAGATCTCGGGCGGGTCGTTGGGGAAGCGCGGCGCGTTGGCGGCGGGCTCGGCGGGGCGCCGGCCGGCGGCCGGGACGCCGAGGCGGTTCAGGACGCGGCGGTTGGCCTCGACGGCGTCCAGGTCGCGCAGGTCGGCGGGGCGCAGCACGGAGGCGGTGGCGGGCAGCCGCTGGGTGGCGACGCTGACGGCGGCGAACCGGTCGGCGTGGTCCGGTACGACTTCCTGGAGGGCGGTGGTCCACTCGTCGTGCGTCTTGGGGCCCAGCTTGAAGTACCAGTCGTCGAGCACCATCAGCAGGCGGCCCTCGGCGGCGAGCAGGCCGGCCAGCTCCTCGGTGAGCGGGCTGTCGGCCGGGGGATCCCAGCGCAGCATGGTGGTGCCGTGGCCGAGCTGTTCCAGCTGGTGTGAAATCCAGGCCGCCCACGGCCGGTTGAAGCCCGCATAGCTGATGGTGATGTGTTCTGCGGAGCCGGTGGTACCGGACTGATCGGCCATGCGACCGTCTCCTCGGTATGCGGTGGTTCGCGCGGGCGCGAGCTGGCTGTTCGGCACGATAGCCCAAGTATCGCCCCGGACGGCGACGCCACGTCAGGTCTTGTTGTGCGTACGCCAGTTGACGGACGCGGGTGCGGGCGCGGATCGCCCCCTGTGGTCGGCCGCGCGGACCTCGTCGGCGAGCCGGGCGGCGATGTGCCGGATCACCCGTTCCAGGTCGGCGCAGTACACGGAAGGGTTACGGAAGCCGCTGCCGCCGGCGCGGTAGCGGTGGGCGTAGTTGCCGCCACCGCAGACCGTCATCAGCGGGCAGGCGCGGCACCGGGCGCACAGGCCGTCCGCGCCGAGCCGGCGGGCGGTCATCCCGGGGTGGTCCAGCGCCTCGTCGAAGCTGTTGCGGAAGATGTCCAGGCCGGTGGCGGCGGCGCCCTCGTACGCCGATTTGAGGGAGTCGACCTGCTCGATGGCGCCGTCGGTGTCGACGACGAGCGCGACGACGGGTGACAGGCCGACGGCTTCGCTGGTGCTGGGGCGGCCCAGCAGCAGGCCGATGATCTCGGTGAAGAGGCGGACGCGGGGGGCCGGCTCCCGTTCGGCCCACCACAGGTCGAAGACGGTGCACAGCCAGTCGCCGTACGGGGTGCGGGCCGCCGGTCCGGGTGGCAGCGGCGGGCGGCTCGTCCAGTTGGCGTGCGGGAGGAGGAAGTCGAGCATCGGGGGGCCGAGGGCGCGCAGCGAGCGGTAGACCCGGGCGGGGTCGGAGGTGAGGTCGATGGTGCACAGGATCCCGGCGAAGACGTCGGGGCGGCGGGCCAGCATCCGGGCGGCGCGGGACGCCGCCGGCCAGGAGGGGCGGCCGGCGTGGTCCAGGCGGCGGCGGTTGAGGCCGGGGGTGCCGCCGTCCAGGCTGAGGCCGATACGGAAGCCGGCGCCGGCCAGCGTGTCGAGCACCGCCGGGGTGAGGAGGGTGCCGTTGGTCTGGACGCCCAGGTGCGCGCGGCAGTCCGCGGGGAGTGCGGCGCGCAGTGCGGCCGCCTGGTCGAGCAGCGGGCCGGGGCCGGTGAGCAGGGGCTCGCCGCCGTGCAGGTCGATGCGTATCTCGTCGAGGCCGTGGGCGCGTACGTGCTCGGCGATGCGCCGGGCGGTCTGGCGTACGGTGCCGGGCGGGGTGTGCAGGGGGCGGTCGCGCCAGCTGCGGTCGGGGCCCGCGTAGATGTAGCAGTAGGTGCAGGCGAGGTTGCAGCGGCTGTGGACCTTCAGGACGAACTGCCGGAAGGGGATCACGGCCCGGTCCAGGTTCTGGCACACCACGACGCCGCCCCCCTGCCCGCGTCCGACGTCCGGGCACCCCGAAGACGGCCCGCTGTCGCCATACATGGCTCGGCCATCCACCGGACATGCGCAGGACACCGGCAAGTGGCCGGATACGCTGCCCGATTGCCCAGAAATCGCCGCTGGCGGCCGGTCGGGGACCGTTGGTCAGCGTACGGTCGGCCCCGGGCCGTCGTCGTAGTAGGCCACCGCCTCAGCGGCGGGTGCCCAGTTGCGCAGCAGGAGGGCGGTCACCTCCCCCAGCACCGGGTGGCCCGTCCGTGCGGCCACCGCGGCCACATCGACACCGCCGAAGTCCGGCAGCGGCTCGGCCGACGGGCCGGACGGCTCGACCGGTGCGGCCGGGGCCGTACCGGTGACGGGGACTGTCGCCACGCTGTTCTCCTCTGGGCCGGGTGGACGGGTGTTTCCCGCGCGCCCGAGCACGGAAACCCCCGGACCGGCCGGGTCAGGCGGTCATTCGGACGGGTCCAGGGCGCGCATCCGCTCCCTCGTGTGCCGGGCCTCGGGGCCGTTCTCCTCGGCGGCGCGCTGCCACTGCTCCCAGCTCTCCCGGTAGGCCACCAGGGCCGCCTGCGGCCCCGCCGTGTCCTCCAGGACGCCGGCCCGCCGGTGGTGGGCGCGGGCCGCCAGCAGCGGGCTGGCGGCGCGCTCGGCGTCGGCCGCGGCCCGCCGGTAGCAGGCGGCGGCGCGGTCGTGCCGCTCCCGGGAGCCGAAGCGCCGGTCGAGGGCGAGCTGGACGTCGCCGACCTCCAGCCAGGCCTCGGCGCCGACGGCCGGGTCGTGCGCGCTGCGCGCGGCCAGTTCCAGCACCCAGTCGGCCTCGTGCAGGTCGGCCAGGGAGGGCCGGCGGTCGTGGCGCAGCCGCAGGGCGCGCCCGAACAGCAGGCGGTGGGCGGCCAGTTCGGGGTCGTTGGGGGCGACCCGGCCGAGCGCCTCGCGCAGGACGTGCACCGCCTCGTTCGCGAGCCGTTCGCCCTGTTCGCCGGGGGGTTCCAGCCGGGCGCGCAGCAGCAGGGCCGCGCCGCGGTCGGCGAGCAGGGTGCTGTGTTCGGGCGAGTCGGGGACGGTCAGGCGCAGGGCGGCGGCCAGTGACTCGATCGCCTTGTCCAGGGCGGCGAGGTCGCCGGTGCGGGTGTGCACGGCGCGGTGCGCGGCGGCCGTACGGCTGAGGCTGTCCGCCTCCAGGGCGGGGTCGCGCAGTTCGCGGGCGAGCGTGCGGGCGCGTTCCAGGACGGGCAGTACGACGTCCGGTCCGGAGCCGGCGCCGAGCAGCGTGCGGGCCTGGGCCAGTTCCAGGAGCGTCTCGCAGATCTTGCGGTCGGCGGAGGCGCCCCTGCGGCGCAGCAGGACCGTGGCGGTGTCCAGGTCGGCGGTGGCGCGCAGGGCGAGCGCTCCGGCGTACGTCTCGGCGCCCGTCTCCGCGCCGGCGGCGCGGCGCGCCTGGTCCAGCAGGACGCCGCCGCGCGCGGCGTAGATCTCGCCGGGGACCTGTTCGCCGCTGGGCCACTGCTCCAGGAGGGTGGTCAGGGCGTGTTCGGCCTCGTCGAGCGGGTCGCCGGGGCGGCCGGTGCCGGCCCCGGTGTCGGGGGGCAGCGCGGCCAGCCGCCGCAGCACTTCGGTACGCAGCACCATGCTCTCCAATACGCGGGGGTCCAGCAGACTCATCAGCCCGCAGGCGGTGTCCAGGTGGCGCGCGGCGTCCTCCAGCGCGCCCCGTTCACCGTCCGGGTACCCCGCGGCGCCGCGTTCCTGCGCGCCGGCGTAGCGCACCCGGGCGAGCACGATCAGGGCTCTGACGCGAGCCTCGACGTCCCCGTCCGGCGACCGCGCCGGATCCCCGCCGACGGCTTCCGCCGCCGCCCGGACCGCCCGTTCCGCCTCTTCCAGGGCGTCCGGCTGACGCCACTGTGCCCAGCCGTGCAGCAGCGCGCGGGCGAGGTCGGTGCCCGCGGCGGGGAGCTGCTGGGACGCGGCGCGCAGCAGGCGCACCGCTTCGATCAGGTCGCGTACCGCGCCGTCCTGTTCGTAGCGCTCCAGCAGGGCCGCGCCTTCGGCGGCGGGCCCGTCGGGCGCGTACGTCAGCTGGACCGGTGTCCTGAGGGCCGGTTCGAACCGGCGCAGCACCCGTTCGGAGATCCGCGCGAACGGTTCCGGGACGGCGCGCCGGCCGGTGGCCGGTTCCCGGCCGCTGCCGGAGAGCATGGCGACCGCCACGGCCGGGAAGTTGCGGGCACTGCGGCCGAACGTGCGCTCGATGTAGAGAGAACAGTGTTTGAGGACGAGGGCGGCCTCGCCGGCGCTCAGGCGGCTGAGCAGCTCGTCCCGTACGCCGGGCACGAACTCGTACCAGGGGCCGCCGGCCGCGCCCTCCTGGGCGGGCCCGCCGGTGGGGTCGGGAAGCTGCTCGACCAGGCCGCTGAGCAGCACCTCCGCCAGTTCGGCGGGGCCGGTCTGGGGCAGCATGGCGCGCTGGACGAGCTGGATGACGGGCAGCGCGAGCGGTACGGCGGACAGGTGGACGGCCAGGTGCCGGGCGTCCGGCGAGGCGGTCTGCTCGAACTCGCGCAGCAGCCGGTCCGGTCCGGGGCGCTCGGCGCGGCGCGTGAGGTCCGTACCGAGGCCGTGGTCGGCGCGTACGACGGCGGCGGCGCCGCGCAGCGAGAGGCCCGACTCGGCCGCGGCCAGCCGGGCCCAGGAGCCGAGGGCGGCGGGCGCGGCCGACAGGACCGGCACGGCGCGCTCGCGCGCCTCGCCGCGCGGACGCCCGGTCGTGGACGGCGCGCGGCGGCGGCGCCGGGCGGGCCGGAAGTCCAGGGCGCGGTACGGGCCCTGGTGCCGTACGAGCGTGCCCGCGACGGCCGGGAGCAGGGTGCGCGCCCACATCCGCTGCGGCAGCGGCTGCACCACGGCGAGCGGTGCGTCGGCCGCCCAGCGGTACAGCAGCCGCTGGATGCGCCCGTCGCGCCACAGCGGCCCGGCGCAGTCGCTGACGACGAGGGTGAGGTGGTGGCCTGTGGGGTCGTGCAGCTGGTCGGCGGGGCGCAGCGGGGCGGCCCGGTCGGGTCCTGCGGCGACGCCGACCTCGTCGCCGTGCGGGTGGAGGTAGTGCACCGTGACGTCGCGGAAGGCGCCGACCCGTTCGCAGACCTGTCGCAGGTCGTGCAGCATCTGCTCCCACACGGCCATGGAGGCGGAGCCGTCCATCAGCAGCCGCAGGCTCGCGGCGCGGCGGCGGACGCCGCGCAGCACCGGGATGATCAGTTCGGCGTGGGCGGAGAGGTCGGCGGTGGCGTCCTCGTCGAGTTCCTGGCGGGCCGGGACGACCGGCGGGTGGTAGCGCTGGACCGGCCGCAGGGCGCGTTGCAGCGGCAGCAGTCCGGGGAAGGCGGAGGCGACGGGGATGCCGACTTCGCCCAGCCGTCCCTGGCCGGGGGCGAGGGCGCGGTCGTCCTGGGCGGGCAGCAGGTCGACCTCGGGGCGGTGGGGGCGGTCGCGGGCGGCGGGCTCCGTACGCGACGGTGTGCCGCGGGCCGGTTCGCGGTCGCGGGGGTCCACGGAGAAAGTGGCCGGTTTCGGCCTGTGCCCGGCGGCCGGTGCGGTCCCGTCGGCTGCTTCCCCGGTGTCCTCGGCGGGCGCGGGGGTGATCCACCGGGACAGCCACAGCGCGTCCGCCAGGGAGCGGGCGTCGGCGGGCAGCCCGGCCGCGCGCAGCCGCGCGACGATCTCACCGAGGGGGCCGAAGCCCGGTCCGCCGGCCGGCACCGCCGGTCACCTGGTCCGATCCAGGGGCCGCAGCAGTTCGGCCGTCAGCCGCCGCCGCGTCTCCTCCTCGTCCTCGTCCGCCCAGCCGGCCTTCTGCGTCAGGTGGATGGCGTTGAGCAGCTGGTCGACGGCGCGTACGTCGCCGGGCTCACGGTCCAGGAAGCGGTCGATCAGCGGTTCGTACTCGGCGGCCGCGCCCTCGCCGAAGTGCGCGCGGACCATGTCCGCCAGCCGTTCCTTGTCCGGCGTGGGGATGTTCAGGTGGATGCAGCGGCGCAGCAGCGGGGCGGGGAAGTCCCGTTCGCCGTTGCTGGTCAGCACGATGAACGGGAAGGCGCGGCAGCGTACCCGGCCGTCGCGCACGGTGACGTGGCCGCCGTCGTCGCTGAGCACCGGCACCTCGGGGGCGGATCCGGCCAGCCGCTCCAGCTCCGGAATCCGGAACTCCCCTTCCTCCAGTACGTTGAGCAGGTCGTTCGGCAGGTCGATGTCGCTCTTGTCCAGCTCGTCGACGAGCAGGACGCGGGGCTTCGCGGCGGGCAGCAGGGCCGTGCCGAGCGGGCCGAGGCGGATGTAGCGGCCGATGCCGCCGCCGGGTTCGTCCTGCGGCAGTCCGTCCTGCTGCCGTCCCTCGGCGGGGCCGGGGCCGGGCCGCGGCCGGGCGGCGCGGGCGATCTGGAGGTCCTGGAGGCGGCCGATGGCGTCGTACTCGTACAGCCCGTCGCGCAGCGAACTGCGGCTGACGATGGACCAGTTCAGCACCCGGCCCAGGCCCAGCTCGTAGGCGACCGAATGCGCGAGGGTGGACTTGCCGCTGCCCGGCGCGCCGGTGACCAGCAGCGGGCGGCGCAGGTAGAGCGCGGCGTTGACCAGTTCGCGCTCGGTCTCGCCCGGCCGGTGGTAGCTCGCCTCGCGGCGCTGCACGCCGAGCCGGCGTTCGGAGGCGTGGTCGAGGGCGGCGGGCGGCGCGACCAGCGGGCCGCCGTCGAAATCCCGCCAGGGCGGGGGCGGTGGTAACTGCTCGATGCCGTCGTGCGGAGCCCCCGCGCCACGGTAGATGAGCCAGTCGCTCACGTCGGAACTCCTCGTCGCCGGCCGGCCGTCGGGCAGGGGCGAAGGGGCCGCGGAAGAGCACCCCCGGCAAGCGTCGGCATCCGCTCACCGCCCTCCCCGGACCCGTCCCCCTAGCAATCTCTCACGACGCTAGGACAGTAGCCAGCCGGACGGAAGGATACGGGGCGTTTTCCGGTCTCGGGGGTCGTCATGGGGGCGACAATTGCTCGCTGCTGGGGAAGAGTTGGGGGATCGGGTTGCCCGGGTCGTCGTAGAGCAGCACGAGGTCGCGCGCCCAGGCGGCGCCGCCCTCGTCCGCCTTGGCGCGCAGCTCCCGTACCAGCTCAGGGAGTTCGGCGACCGTCTTGGGCGCACCCAGGAGCTGCCGCACCTCCCGGTGGAACTCGTCGCACGCCCGGTCGCAGTCCCGCTCGTCGTGGCCGCCGGCCGGCCACAGGGCGACCGGGTGGCCGGTCTCCAGTGTCCAACTGACCGCGTCCAGGCCCGTGCCGTCCGCCACCGAGCGGCACAGCGCCGGTACGGCGCCCTCGTCCGCCTCCTCCAGCAGCCGGGGCAGGCCCGACACCGAGGCGCGCGGGCCGGCCGGCACCCGCAGCGCGGTCAGCCGTCCCGCCGCGACCAGGCCCTGCCAGCGCCGCAGCCACGCCGGGTCCACCTCCTGGCGGCGCCCCTGGTCGCGCAGTACCACCGCGCGCGCCGGGCCGAGCGGGCGCAGGCGCGCGGCCCGGCGCGTGGAGGCCGGTACGCGCCAGCGGTCCGCCGGCGTGTGCCAGCGCTCCTCCGGCACGGCGACCTCCAGGCGTACCCGGGCGCCGCCCGCCGCGTCGTCGGCGCGCAGCAGCCGCGGGCCGAGCCGGTGCAGGACCTGCTCGCAGGCCTGCTCGAAGGTCGTCCCGTCCCGTGACTCCTGCACCTCCACGCGCTGCCACTGGCCCTGCCCGTAGCCCTCGCTGACCGACCAGTTGAACAGCTGCCGTCCGCCGGTGTCGTCGTAGAACAGCGGCTCGAACTCCACGAGCAGCGAGTCGGGGCGGCGCCGCACCGGGCCGATCCGCTCGCGGTCCCGGGGCAGCAGCACGACCGCCTTCGCGGTCACGAACAGTTCCAGCCGCTCGGCCGCGACGCGCAGCGCGGCGCCCTCCTCGCCGGCGGCCTCCCGCGCCTCGTCGGCCGTGCGCTGCGCGACGATGCGCAGGTAGTGCACGAACGCGCACAGCTCCGTGTACGGGTCGCTGCCCTGGTAGAGCGCGCCGTGCCCGTCCCGCCAGGTGCGCAGCGTCCACGGCCCGGCCCGGCCGGTACGGCCCTCCGGGTCCGCGCGGCCCAGCGCCTCGGCGACCGCGGCGGCCACCACCAGCGGGTCGCGCGGCGCGGGCAGTGACGCCAGCAGGTCGAGCGCCTGCAGCCGCTCCTGCACGCCCCACAGCCGGCCGCGCCCCGACATGATCGCGTGCTGGGCGTCGAACCAGGTGGGCTCGCCCGGCCCGCCGAGGTCCTGCCCGGCCCAGTGCCAGCGGTCGTGCAGGCTCATCAGCGCGTGGTACGGGTCGTCGCCGAGCCCGGCGGCACCCGGCACGAGGTGGTGCGGCGCCAGCGTGCGCAGTTCGGTGACGGGCACCGCGAGGCCAAGGCGGTCCTCGCGGTGGCTGCCCTTGACGATGCCGACGACCTCGCCGCGGTCGCAGTCCAGCAGCGGGCCGCCGGACGCGCCCGGGGTGACCCGGACGTCGGTGCCGAACTGGAGGCCGCGGGCGTCGCGGGCGCCGAAGCGGACGGCGATGAAGGGGGGCAGCGGGGTGGCGGCGGAGGGGGCGTCGTCCGGGGTGTGCGACTGGTCGTGTCCGCGGAAGATGAACGCGTCCTCCAGGAGGGCGGCCGGCTGGTCGCTGAGCCAGGCGCAGGGGTGGGCGGTCCCGGGGTCGAGGAGGCGCAGGAGGGCCAGGTCGACGCGGGGGGCGGGCGCGGAGGCGGGGGCCGGGCGGCTCAGGTCGTACTCCAGGCGCGCGGCGGCCACCCGGCCGTCGAACGCCACGCCGATCTCGCCGTCCGGGCCGGTGGCGCGGTGCCGGCCGTCACCGCTGGTGAGCACGTGGGCGCAGGTCAGCACCCAGCCGGGCGCCACGAACACCCCGCTGCCCCACACCGGCGCCGGCCGCACACCGGGCGCCGGGCGGACGGCCACGGTGACCCGGCCGGCGTGGCCGAGCAGGTGCGCGTACTTCTCGCGGTCCGCGTGCTCGTTCCGTCCGGGGCCGTGGGCGCCTTCCGGGGGTGTCATCACGCACCCGGATCGTGCGGTCCTCGGCCGTCGGGGCGGCCGTTCTCCGGGGCGGGGGCGTTCCGCGGCGCGGGGTCGTCCGCCGGCCGCTCGCGTTTCTTCCAGGTGAGCGTCACGGAGAGGTTCGCCTTGGCCTCGCCGTCCGCGAGCAGCGCCACCGCCCGGCCGGGCTTGGCCGCCACCTCCACGCCGAAGCTCACGCTGGTCTCGTCCGGCGCCACCCGCTCCGTCGCCTCGCGCAGGCTGGCCGCGACCCCGCCGACCAGCTCCCGCAGGCCCTCGACGCGCGCCCCGAGCGCTTCCCACGCCCCGACGTCGTCGTACTCCTCTTCCTCGTCCGGCGTCCCGGCGACGTCCAGCCGGGAGACCCGGGCCCAGACCTCCGTGCCGTCGGGCAGCTCGATGAGATGTGCGCGATCGCGCATCACGGCCTCCTGCTCCCCCTGAGCGGCAGAGTCGCACTGCCCCAGGGCCGTTGACAGGTGATCAGGTTATCCCCAGGGTGCGAGTGACGCGAGGGGTCGCGGCGCCTGCCTATCCTGGCCGGGAACGTCCCGAAAACCTGGTGGAGAGCACGTGTATTTCACGGATCGCGGTATCGAGGAGCTGGAGAGCCGGCGCGGCGAGGAGGAGGTCACCCTCGGCTGGGTGGCCGATCAGCTGCGTACCTTCGTCGACCTGAACCCGGACTTCGAGGTTCCGGTCGAGCGGCTGGCCACGTGGCTGGCGCGGCTGGACGACGAGGACGAGGAGTAGGGCGCTCGCGCGCGGGCGCGCCTGACGGGGGCGCGCCCCTTCCGCCTTCGACCCGGTGACGGGCGGCCGTCCCGCCGCCGTGACGGAAAAACTTCCCTACGGGCCCGCGCCTTGGAAAAGTCGCGAGGCGCGATATATCGTGTCTACGAAGACGCGATATGTTGCGTTGCCGTCGTCCAGGGAGGCCAGGACATGTCAGACCGGACCGAGTGGTCGGTCTCCGAGCCGCGCACGCTGGAGATCGAGGGGGACGTCACCGCGCTGGAGGTGCGGGTGGTCGGCGGGGCCGTCAACGTGGTCGGCACGGCGGACCGGGGCAGGGCACGGGTGGAGATCGGCGAGGTGTCCGGGCCGCCGCTGACCGTGCGGCGGGAGGCGGGCAGGCTCGTCGTCACGTATGAGGATCTGCCGTGGAAGAACCTGCTGAAGAAGATCGGGCGCAAGGTCTGGAACCGTACCGCGGTCGTCTCGGTCGCCGTGCCGGCCGCCACCCGCGTCGAGGTCGGTACGGTCGGCGCGAGCGCGGTGATCTCGGGGATCTCCGGGCGTACGGAGCTGCGCGGGGTCACCGGTGACAGCACGCTCGTGGGGCTGACCGGGCCGGTGCGGGCCGAGACCGTGTCGGGCCGGGTGGAGGGGCAGGCCGTCACGGGGGACCTGAGCTTCAACTCCGTCTCCGGCGACCTGACGCTCGTGGAGGGCGCCGGCAGCGCCGTGCGGGCCGAGTCGGTCAGCGGCGACATGGTGCTGGACCTGGACCCGGCGGCCGAGGGCACGGACGTGCGGCTGAGCACGGTCTCCGGCGAGGTCGCGATCCGGCTGCCCGCGACGGGCGACACGACGGTCGAGGCGGACACCACCAGCAGTACGGTCACCAACGCCTTCGAGGACCTGCGCGTGGACGGCCAGTGGGGGGCCAAGCGGATCACGGGCCGGCTCGGTTCCGGCACCGGCACGCTGAAGGTCACCACGATCACCGGGGGCCTGGCCCTGCTGCGCCGCCCGCCGTCCGAAGACCGTTTCGACTCCCCCACCGACAAGAAGGTGCTCTGACAGCCATGCCCCCCGTCTTCGCTCACGGCCGCCTCCGCCTCTACCTCCTGAAGTTGCTGGACGAGGCCCCGCGGCACGGTTACGAGATCATCCGGCTCCTGGAGGAGCGCTTCCAGGGGCTGTACGCGCCGTCCGCCGGGACGGTCTACCCGCGGCTGGCCAAGCTGGCGGCCGAGGGCCTGGTCACCCACACCACCGAGGGCGGCCGCAAGGTGTACGCGATCACCGCGGCGGGCCGCGCCGAGCTGGCGGACCGGGGCGGTGAGCTGGCCGACCTGGAGATGGAGATCCGGGAGTCGGTGGCGGCGCTGGCCTCCGACATCCGGGAGGACGTGAGCGGGTCGGCGCACAACCTGCGCCGTGAGATGCGCGAGGCGGCCCAGCAGGCGCGGGCCGGCCGGGGCGGCGGCGCGGAGCACGGGTTCCCGGACCCCGGTGACGCCTTCGAGGGCCGTTTCGGCGACAAGGAGTCCTGGCGGCAGGCGAAGGAGGAGTTCCGCCGCGCCAAGGAGGAGTGGAAGGAGCAGGCCCGGCGGGCGAAGGAGGAGAGCCGGCGGGCGAAGCAGGACGCCCAGCGGGCCCGTAAGCAGGCCCGGGAGGCCCAGTCGTTCGTGCGGGACGAGTTCCAGGAGGCCATCAAGCGCGTGGCGGAGCAGGCCCAGGAGCACGTACGGACCGGGGACTGGGCGGGGGCGCTGCGCGACGCGCTGTCGGAGGTCTCGCGTGAGATGGGCCGGTTCGGCACCGGGACGGAGACCGGTGAGGACGGGGCGCGGGCCGGGGGCGGTGCGGACGAGCCGGGTCCGGGGGCACGGGGCACCTTCACCAAGGAGGAGGCCGCGGCGGAGGCCGGCGGCCCGGCAGGCGGCGCCCGGGTGGTGCCGGAGCCCGCGTGGGCGTCCGAGCCCGGTTCCGGCGACCCGGCCCGGGACTTCGACCGGCTGCTGGACCGCTTCCGGGACGAGCTGCGGGACGCCGCCCGCGATCACGGTGTCACCGAGGAGCAGGTGAACGACGTACGCCGCCGTCTGTCTTCGACTGCTGCGCACGTCGGAGCGCTGCTGCGTGACCCGGAGGCATATGCGGCCGGGCAGGAACCGCCGCACTGACCTCATCGGCGGATCGCCCGTCCGTCACGCAGAGTTGCCCGCGAGGGTCTGGATTCACCGCACGTAATCGGGGAACTCAGACCCTCGCACGGCTTTTTGCCCGACGACGGGTTCTGCCGTAAGAAATCGCAGACCTGTGGCCGTGTCCGCCTTTACAGTCAACTCTCCTTGTCTGAACGGATCTTGAAGGCCAAGAGGTAAGCGATGTCGGAATACCCTGCCGTGGCCCGCCGGATGTGGCGCCAACTGGAGCCCGTCCACGCCATTCTCTACTTCGCACCGGAGGCGTTCGAGGAGGCGGCGGCCCTCGGTTACGACACCGATTCCCGCTGGCCCAGCTACTTCGCCTGGCGTTCGGCGCCGCTCGGCGCGGCAGGGCCCGAGCTGGTGGCCGCGACGTTCTACAGCTTCAGCCCGCGGATGATCGCCCGGTACGTGCCGGCGATCTGGTCGACGGCGGCGCCCGGCAAGGTGCTGGACGCCCGGCTGCAGGCGGTGGACCGCATAATGACCGGCCTGCTGAGAGCCGGCCGGGTGTCCGCCGCCCAGCTCGCCGAGGCGGCCCAACTGGCCCGGCAGGCCGCCGAGAACGCCTCCACGGCCGCCCGCCCGCTGGCCGCCGCCAACCGTGACCTGCCCTGGCCGGACGCCCCGCACCTGACGCTCTGGCACGCCATCACGGTGCTGCGCGAGCACCGCGGCGACGGCCATCTGGCGGCGCTGCTGACCTGTGACCTGGAACCGTGCGAGGCGCTGGTGTCGTTCGCGGCGATCGGTGCCGCGCCGAAGGCCAACTTCAAGGGGCGCGGCTGGACGTCGCAGGAGTGGAGCGCCGCGCACGACCGGCTGGCCGCGCGCGGCTGGATCGACCCGGCCGGGCGGCCCACCGACCGGGCCCGTGAGGGGCGTGACGAGGTCGAGCGCATGACGGACCGGCTGGCCGCCGCCCCCTGGCGGGCGCTGGGCCGGTCCCGTGCGGAGCGGCTGGCCCAGCTGCTGAACCCGCTCCTGGGGGCGATTTCGGAGGCCGGGCTGCTGCCGCGGCACGGGACGCTGGGGATCGGGGCGGTGAAGGTCGCGTATCCGTGACCTCACCCCTGGGCCCTGGCGTCACCTTCCCGCCCGCCGCCCCCTATCCCGCCGCGGCCCGCTCCCCCAGCACCCGTACGACGTCGGCGTGCGTGACGCCGTGTTCGGCCAGCACGGACGCGGCGAGGCCGGGCTTGGCCACCAGGGCGAGGAGCAGGTGCTCGTCGCCGATGCGCTTGTCCCCGCGGCCGAGTGCGACGCGCAGCGAGCGTTCCACTACGGACTTGGCCTCCGAGGTGAACGGGCTGCGCAAGGAGCGCCCGCGCCGGGCGGGCGGTGCGGAGGCGGCGTCGAGCGCGCCGGTTCCGTGCGCCTGCTCGACCCTGGTGACGATTTCCGTCACGTCGATGCCGAGCCCGGCCAGCGCTTCCGCGTCGGCGGCCGTCAGGCCGCCCCGCCGGCGGGCCTCGTCCAGTGACCGCTCCACGGACGCCCGGCGCTCACGCACGCCGAGGGCGGCGAGCGCCTCGGCGCCCGGGGAGTCGCGGCCGTCCAGGAGGGCGAGCAGCAGTTCGCCCTCGCCGACCGTGCCGGGGCCCGGCCGTACCGCGTGGGCGGGGGCGCCGCGCACCACGTCGCGGGCGCTCGCCGTGAACCGTTCGAACATCAACGCCTCCCGTGCTTCTTGTGGACCGCCTGCCTGCTGACCCCCAGCTCGGCGGCGATCTCCTGCCATGACCAGCCCTTCACGCGGGCGCTGCGCACCTGTACGGCTTCCAGCTGTTCCAGCAGCCGGCGGAGCGCGGCGACGGCCCGCAGGCCGATCCGGGGATCCTGGTCGCCCGCCCGCTCGGCGAGCTTCGTTGCTTCGCTCATGGTGTCAATTTAGGTTGACGCACGGGGCGATGTCAATGGAGGTTGACAGGTGGAGGGAGTGGCGCGGCGCGAAGGGCAGCCCCGGCGCGGAGGGTCTCGTGGACGGATGGCGGACGCACGCCGGGAACGGGTACGCCGGTGGCGGTCCACCGCCGCACGACATGTCGACGAGTCGATTCCCGGCGTACACCAGTCGGGGCGGGCCGGCATGCGCGCTACCCGCGCTACGTATCCGAGGGGAGCTCAGGGCGGCGCGCGAGGGCAGGCCGCGACACCCGGGCCGCGTCCGCGCCGCTCAGGAGAAGAGCCGGTCGAGGTGATAGTCGATGACGCTCTGGACCTCGGCCATCGTGCGGCGGCCGTGCAGCACGTCGAGGCCCAGCCCGGAGACGCCCGAGACCAGCAGGTCCGCCTCGCGCGCGGGATCGACGCCGGGCCGCGCGCCGCCGGCCTCCCGGATCAGGGTGGCGACCAGGGTCTCCACCGCCTGCTCGCCGTGCAGGAAGACCTCGGCCATCGCCGGGTCGGTCAGGCTGCGGACGAAGTACGCGGTGAACACCCGGAGCGCCAGGGCGCGTTGTGCGTCCAGCGGCAGGAACTCGATCAGCACGGCGCGCAGTACGGCCCGCAGGTCACCGGCGTCGTACAGGTCCGCCATGCGCGCGCGGGCGCGGCGGTCGTTCTCCTCGTGCAGCATGCGCAGCGACTCGACCAGCAGCCGGTGCTTGCTGCCGAAGTAGTACTGGACCACCCGCAGCGACACCCCGGCCTCCGCCGCGACCTCCCGCATGCTCGCGGACTCCAGCCCGCGGCCGGCCGCGATGTTCCACACGGCCTCGGCGATCCGGCGCCGGCGCCGTTCCCGCGCGCTGTCGGCCGGGGGCTGGAGCGGCGGGAGCTGCCGGCCGGGGCCGTCGGCCGGGGCGCTTCCGCCGCGGTCCGCCGCAGGGGCCTTCTGCCGTCGCCGGTACGCCTTCGCCCGGCAGCTCCGCGAGCAGTACACGGGCGGCCGCCCCCGGACCGCGGCGGGCAGCCCGGCTCCGCAGACGGGGCACCCGACCTTCTTTTCGTCACGCACCACGACAGCGTATCGCGCTACGGAATGCGTGACGAATATCAGGAGTGCTGCACTTAGTCAAGGCGATTGAGAAGATTCCTTGGTACGGTTGTATCCACCGCACGAGAAAGTCCGTCACGTAACGGGGAGACGACCATGCACGAGAGCTGGTACCGGCTGCTGTCCATCCTGGTGTTCACCGCCGGCTTCTGGGAGGGCCCGGCAGCCGTCCTCCACCGGATCCTCGGTGACGACCACGGCACCGCGATGCGGCCGGTCAACTACCTCGACGCGCCCTGGAACTACGTCGTCTCGGGCGCGGTGGTCGTGGCCACCGTCGTCCTGCTCGCCGTACTGGACAAGGGGCGCGAGAAGGCGCTCGCCCGGGAGCGGAACGCCGGGGCCGCCCGCGGTCACGCGGGCTGAGCGCCCGGCGCCGGCCGGGCGTCACACCGGCTCGTAGACCTGCCCGGCCTGCCCGCCCTCGACGGACCGCACGTACGCCACGGCCACCTCCGCCAGGCCGACCGGCTGGACGCCGGGGAAGAAGGCGCCGTAGTCCGCGAGGGACTCGGTGACCACGGTCGGGCTCACGGCGTTCACCCGCTGCGGCGCGATGTCGACGGCGGCGGCCCGGACGAACGACTCCACCGCGCCGTTGGCCCTCGCCGCCGCGCTGCCGGTGGGTATCGGGTCGCGGGAGAGGACGCCGGTGATCAGGGTGGAGGAGCCGCGCGCGGCGATGCGGGCGGTGCCCTGGCGCACCAGCTCGATCTGGCTGAGCCCCTAGCCGCGGAAGCCCGCCGTGTAGTCCTCGGCGGTCATCCCGGCGACCGGCTCGAACGGGACGTCGCCGGCCGCGCTGACCGCGGCGTCCAGGGTTCCGGCCCGCTCGGCGGCCCGGTCGTACGCCTCGGTGACCTGCGCGGGGTCGGTGATGTCCAGGCGCAGGCCGCCGCCGCGACGGCCGACGGTGATGATCTCGTGGCCGCGTCCGGCCAGCGTCTTGTGCGCGGCGGCGCCCGGTTTCCCGGTCGCGCCGATCAGGAGGATCCTCATGCGGACGACGCCAGGGCGCTTCCGACGGATCTCCGCGGCATCGCGACTCCCCCAGCTGCCGCTGTGACGGCGATCGCGACCGGTGAGGCGGCCGGGGTGACGGCCGAGGCCACCGGGCACAGCCATCCGCATCCGGGCGTCCGCTACCTGCCGATCACCGACGCCGGGCCGCTCACGGTCCTGCTGGCCCGGCCCCGTACGCCCGCCCACCCCGCCACCGCCGCCTTCGCCGACCACGCGCGGCGCACCCTGCGCGGGGGCGCGGGCCACCCTCTCAGTCCGCCGCCGCCCGTACCGTCAGGGTGACCACGGCCGCGACGCCGTCCGTACACAGCGAGAGACCCGCGTCGGCGGCCAGGAGGGCCGCGTCGTGGTGCTCCAGCTCCACGGCGGGCCCGTACCCGTCCAGTGCCGTACGGCCGGACAGCGCGACGATCAGCCGGGTGCGCTCCTCGCCCGGCTCCGGCGGAGCGGCCGCCGGGCGTGGTTCGGCCACGTACCGCTCCCGCGACAGCTCGACGGTCGCCGTCGAACGGCCGCGCCGCAGCATGACGTTGAAGTTGACGACCGGGCCGTCCAGGAGGCGGCAGCCGGTGGGCGCGTCGCCGGGGAAAGCGAACGGGTGGTGGGCCGGCAGGAGGTGGCGGGTGCCGTCGACGGTCAGCTCCAGCCCGGCGCCCTCGGCGACCGTCAGGATGCGGTCCACGCCGGGCAGTACGGAGTACGGGCCGTCCCGGCCCACCTCGGCCAGGCTCACCCGCCAGTCGAAGGCGTCCCAGCCCGCGCCGGTCGGCGCCGCGGCGATCTCCCGCGTCACGCCGCCGCCGTTGCTCCAGGCCGCCGCCGTACGGCCGGCCGCGCGCAGCACCCGCACCGCGCCCCTCCCTCGTACTCCGCGCCTCAGACCGTCAGCACGACCTTGCCGAACATCTCGCCCTCGGCCAGCTTCGCGAAGCCCTCGCGCGCCCGGTCCAGCGGCAGCGTGGAGTCGATGACGGGGCGTACGCCCTTGGCCGCGCAGAAGTGCAGCAGCGAGGCCAGTTCGTCCTTGCTGCCCATGGTGGAGCCGACGACCTTCAGCTCCAGGAAGAAGATCCGGTTGAGTTCGGTGCGCTCGGGGTGGAAGCCGGAGGTGGCGCCGGAGATGACGAGCGTGCCGCCGGGCTTGAGGGACTTCACCGAGTGCGACCAGGTGGCGGCGCCGACCGTCTCGATCACGGCGTCCACCCGCTGCGGCAGCCGCTCGCCGCTGGGCAGGGCGGCCTCGGCGCCCAGTTCGACGGCGCGCTTGCGCTTGTCCTCGCTGCGGCTGGTGGCGAACACCCGCAGCCCGGCCGCCGCGCCCAGCACGATCGCCGCGGTGGCCACACCGCCGCCCGCGCCCTGGACGAGCACGCTGTCGCCGGGCCGCACCCCGGCGTTGGTGAACAGCATCCGGTAGGCGGTCAGCCAGGCCGTCGGCAGGCACGCGGCCTCGGCGAAGGACAGCTCCTTCGGCTTGGGCAGCACGTTCCAGGCGGGGACGGTGACCTGTTCGGCGAAGGTGCCCTGGTAGCGCTCGGTGAGGATGGAGCGCGGCTCGTCGGGGCCGACGCCGTGGCCGCTCTGGCCGATGACCGAGTGCAGGACGACCTCGTTGCCGTCCTGGTCGGTACCGGCCGCGTCACAGCCGAGGATCATGGGCAGCGCCTCCTCCCCGAGCCCCACGCCGCGCAGCGACCACAGGTCGTGGTGGTTGAGCGAGGCGGCCTTGACGTTGACGGTCGTCCAGCCGGGGCGCGCCTCGGGGGCCGGGCGCTCCCCCAGTTCGAGGCCGTTCAGCGGCTGGTCGCGGTCGATGCGGGCGGCGTAGGCAGCAAACATGATCTCAACGTAGGGCGTGCGGGGGCCCGGCGGTACCGGGCCGCGGTGTGACACGCGCCGCGCCGGCCGCGGGCGCGCAGCGAAAAGGCCCCGCCCGCGAACGGGCAGGGCCTTGTCCGGTACGCCGGGTCAGCGGCGCGCGACGCCCTCCGCGCGGGCGGCGGCCGCGACGGCCGAGGTCACCGCCGGGGCGACCCGCTCGTCGAACGGCGAGGGGATGACGCGGTCGGCGCTGAGGTCGTCGGCGACCACCGAGGCCAGCGCCTCGGCGGCGGCCAGCTTCATGCCCTCGGTGATGCGGCTCGCGCGCACCTGGAGCGCGCCGGCGAAGATGCCGGGGAACGCCAGCACGTTGTTGATCTGGTTCGGGTAGTCGCTGCGGCCGGTGGCGACCACCGCCGCGTACTTGTGCGCGACGTCCGGGTGGATCTCCGGGTTCGGGTTGGCCATGGCGAAGATCAGCGCGTCCTTCGCCATCTTGGAGACCGCTTCCTCCGGCACCGTGCCGCCGGAGACGCCGATGAAGACGTCCGCGCCGTCCAGCGCGGTCTCCAGCGAGCCGGTCAGCCCGGCCTTGTTGGTGAAGGAGGCCAGCTCGCGCTTGACGTCGGTCAGGTGCTCGTCGCGGTCGGCGGTGACGATGCCCTTGCGGTCGCAGACCGCGACGTCACCGATGCCGGCCTCGACGAGGATCTTGGCGATGGCGACGCCGGCCGCGCCGGCGCCGGAGATGACGGCCCGCAGCTGGCCGAGGGAACGGCCGGTCAGCTTCGCGGCGTTGCGCAGCGCGGCCAGCGTGACCACGGCGGTGCCGTGCTGGTCGTCGTGGAAGACCGGGATGTCCAGCCGCTCCTGGAGCTTGCGCTCGATCTCGAAGCAGCGGGGCGCGGAGATGTCCTCCAGGTTGACGCCGCCGAAGGACGGCGCCATCCGCACGACGGTCTCGACGATCTCGTCGGCGTCGGTCGTCGCGAGCGCGATCGGCACCGCGTCCACGCCGCCGAACTGCTTGAAGAGGATGGCCTTGCCCTCCATCACGGGCAGGGACGCCTCGGCGCCGATGTCACCGAGGCCCAGCACCGCGGTGCCGTCCGTGACGACGGCCACGACCTGGGACTTCCAGGTGTAGTCGTGCACCAGCTCGGGTTCTTCGGCGATGGCGCTGCACACCTTGGCGACGCCGGGCGTGTACGCGAGGGAGAGGTCCTCGCGGTCCCGGACCGGGACGGTCGCCTGGATCGCCATCTTGCCGCCGCGGTGCAGGAGGAAGGCGGGGTCCTGGCACTGCTGTTCCCCGCCGCCGGATGTGGAGCCGGGCGCGCCCTTGGCGTCCGTTTCCGCTCCCGCGGGCGTGTGGGTGTTACCGCCGTCATGGGCCTGGGCGGTGTTGGCTGTCACTGGTTCAACCCCTTAGTTCGTCAATCAGTTGAGGGTGTCCACTCCCTGGTCAAGGGGTGGGCGGGCACCGCGTCCGCGCCCTGCGCGACGGATGGCCGTCCCGCGGGGGGAGGTACGGACGCCGGGCGCACCGCACGCGCGCCCTGAGCCCCGGATGAGGGGTGTAACGAACCTTTCTACCGGACGGGCGTGGGCCCCGACGAGTCGGATTCGTTACCCCCGGGTTCACAACCGCGGCGTTAGGGGCGAACGCCGCGAAAGGGCGGAAGTGCCTCGCCAGGTGTCCGTCATGCGAGACGCGGGCCCGTCCGGCCCACCCCTCCGCCCGCCGTACGGCTCGCGTCCCCCAAGGGACACCTGGCATGCACGGTTCCGCTGTCGTCCGTTATCCGATTTTGACCTGTACGACAGTCCGGATACCGGTGTCCGGATGGCAAGATTCCGTCACCGAACGAGGTCGCGACGCCCGAAGGTGTGTGCCCGGCCCTGTCAGTCGGCATCTCCCTCATCCGCAGGAGGATCAGCATGACCGCACGCCCCACCCGTCGCCCGGCCCCCGGCAGGTCTCGTTCAGCCGTGGCCGCCGCGACCGCGGTCGCGGCCGCGCTGCTGCTGAGCGCCTGCGGCGACCAGACCGACGCGGCGATCGCCAAGCGCGAGGCGGCCAAGAACCGCAACCCCGACGCCCCGCTGTTCAAGCTGCTGCCCCAGGACATCCAGGACAAGGCGATGATCCAGGTCGGCTCGGACATCACCTACAAGCCGGTGGAGTTCCGCACCAACGGCAAGGTCACCGGCATCGATCCGGACCTGGCGGAGGCCATGGGCAAGGAGCTGGGCGTCAAACTCAACTTCAACAACGCCACCTTCGACACCCTCATGGGCGGCATGAAGTCCAAGCGGTACGACATCGCCATGTCGGCGATGACCGACACCAAGGACCGCCAGGAGGGCGTGGACAGCACCACCGGCAAGAAGGTCAGCGACGGCGTCGACTTCATCGACTACCTCGACGTCGGCGTCTCGATCTACACGCAGAAGGGCAAGACCCAGGGCATCGACGGCTGGGAAGCGCTCTGCGGCAAGAAGATCGCGGTGCAGCGCGGCACCGTCTCGCACGACCTGGCCAAGGACCAGTCCAAGAAGTGCGAGGAGTCCGGTACGGACGCCATCTCCATCGAGGCGTTCGACAACGACACCGAGGCCCAGACCCGGCTGCGTACCGGGGGTGTGGACGCGGTCTCCAGCGACTATCCGGTCGCGGCGTACGCGGTCAAGACCTCCGGCGGCGGCAACGACTTCCAGCTGGTCGGCGGCGCGCCGGTCAAGGCCGCTCCGTACGGCATCGCGGTGCCCAAGGACCGGACGAAGCTGCGCGACGCCCTGAAGGCGGCCATGGAGGCCATCGTCAAGAAGGGCAGCTACGCCCAGGTGCTCAAGAAGTGGAACGTCACGGACGCCGCGGTCAAGGAAGTCAAGCTCAACGGCGGCAGCTGAGCGCCTGCCCGAGCCCCGCCCGCCGCGTGCCCGCACGGCCCGCGCACGGCCCGTCCCTCCCGCCGAACGCTGAAAGGCAACACCCGTGTCAGTTGACGTCGACAAGCCGGCCCAGCCGCCGGCGGACGCCCCGCCGCCCGCTCCCGAGCCGATCAAGGCCATCCCCGTCCGGCACTACGGGCGCTGGGTCGCGGCGCTGGTCGTCCTCGCGCTGCTCGCCCTGCTCGTCCGGGCCTTCGCCGCCGGCAAGGTCAACTGGGGCGCGATACCCGAGTACATGTTCAACGCGGACATCCTGCGAGGTCTGCGCAACACCCTGATCATCACGGTGCTGTCGATGGTCATCGGCATCGTGCTGGGTGTGGTCCTGGCCGTGATGCGGCAGTCGAAGAACCCGGTGACCTCGACGGTCGCGTGGTTCTACGTCTGGTTCTTCCGCGGTACGCCGGTCTACGTCCAGCTGTTCCTCTGGTTCAACCTGGGCCTGGTCTTCCAGTACATCGACATCATGCCGATCTACAAGGACGAGTGGTCGGACTTCATGACCCCGTTCCTGTGCGCGCTGCTGGGCCTCGGCCTGAACGAGGCCGCGTACATGGCGGAGATCTGCCGCGGCGGCCTGCTCGCCGTGGACGAGGGCCAGACCGAGGCGGCGCACGCGCTGGGCATGAGCCACGGCAAGACGCTGCGCCGGATCATCGTGCCGCAGGCGATGCGGGTGATCGTGCCGCCCACCGGCAACGAGGTCATCAACATGCTCAAGACCTCCTCGCTGGTCATCGCCGTGCAGTACTACGACCTGCTGCAGTCGGCGCAGAACGTGGGGCGCGACGCCGGTCCCGTCGTGGAGATGCTCATCCTCGCCGCCGTCTGGTACCTGATCGCCACCTCGGTGCTCAGCGTCGGCCAGTACTACCTTGAGCGCTACTACGCCCGCGGCGCCAGCCGCCAGCTGCCCCCCACGCCGGTCCAGCGGCTGCGGGCCCGGCTGTCCGGCGGCGCCAACCGTTCGTCGGCCGGAGGTGCCGCATGACCAGCAAGTCCACCCCCATGGTCAAGGCCGAGGGCGTCCACAAGTCCTTCGGCGCGGCCCACATCCTCAAGGGCATCGACCTGGAGGTCGCGCCCCGTGAGGTGTTCTGCCTGATCGGCCCGTCCGGCTCCGGCAAGTCGACGTTCCTGCGCTGCATCAACCACCTGGAGAAGATCAACGCCGGCCGGCTGTCGGTCGACGGCGAGCTGGTCGGCTACCGGGAGGCCAACGGCAAGCTGTACGAACTGCGCGACCGCGAGGTGGCCGCGCGCCGCCGCGACATCGGCATGGTCTTCCAGCGCTTCAACCTCTTCCCTCACATGACGGCGCTGGAGAACATCATGGAGGCGCCCGTCCAGGTCAAGGGCGAGTCCAAAGCGACCGCCCGGGAGCGCGCGGGCAAGCTGCTGGACCGGGTCGGCCTGGCCGACAAGGCGGGCAACTACCCCTCGCAGCTCTCCGGCGGCCAGCAGCAGCGCGTGGCGATCGCCCGCGCGCTGGCCATGGAGCCGAAGCTGATGCTCTTCGACGAGCCGACCTCGGCGCTCGACCCGGAGCTGGTCGGTGATGTGCTGGACGTGATAAAGGACCTGGCCGCGGACGGCATGACGATGATCGTCGTCACCCACGAGATGGGCTTCGCGCGCGAGGTCGGGGATTCGCTGGTCTTCATGGACGACGGCGTGGTCGTCGAATCCGGCCACCCGCGCGACGTGCTGGGCACGCCGCAGCACGAGCGCACCAAGTCGTTCCTGTCCAAGGTGCTCTGACCCGGCGGGGAGGACTGCGGGAGACGTGCGAGGGCGGTACGTACGGACGCGGCAGGCGCCTCCGTACGTACCGCCCGGCTGCCGGACGCGCCGTACGCGGGCTACTTCAGCGCGAGGACCAGCGCGTCCGTGGGTGAACGCCACACCGCGCGGGCCTCGCCGAAGCCGGACTCCCGCAGCACCTCGCAGTGCCAGGTGACCGAGGGGGTGTCGCCGTCGGCGTGCTCACCGTAGATCTCGAAGCGCTCGGCGGTCGGGCCGGCCAGCACCGGGTCGGCGGCGGCCCGCTCCCACCAGGCAGCCCAGTCCAGCGCGCCGGCCTCCTTGGCCTCGTCCTGCCGCGCGTGCCGGAAGGCGCGCTCGGCCGCGTCGATGCGCGGGGTGTCCCCGCCGGGCATGTGGTCGGCGTTCATGAACACGCCGCCCTCCCGGACCAGCCCGCCGATCTGTCCGTAGAGCCCGCGCAGCGGTCCGGTGTGCATCCAGTGCAGGGCGGTGGCGGTGAGCACGGCGTCGTACGCGTCGTGCGGCAGCGCCTCGGTCCAGCGGGGGTCCTTGAGGTCGGCGCGGACGAACGTGATCCGGTCGTCGCCCGCGAAGTAGCCCTGGGCGATGGCGAGCAGCGCGGGGTCGAGGTCCACGCCCACGCTGACGGCCTTGGGGAAACGCTTGAGCAGCCGGTCGGAGATACTGCCCGTACCGCACGCGAGGTCCAGCACCCTGGGCTCGGTGCCGACCAGCGCCTCGACCATGTCCAGCATCACGCGGAACCGCTCCTCGCGGTCCGGCATGTACCACTCCTGCTGGCGGTCCCAACTGTCCTGCCACCCCTGCCAGTCAGCACCGACGACGGTCTCGGTCATACCGTTACCTCCAGGCCGTAATACCCTCGTAGCAACAACACCTATTACGAACCCTAGACCGCCGCCCGTAAGGACTACAAGTGGAACTGGCCTATTACTCGGACTACGCCGTTCGCCTGGTCAACACCGAGCAGCCCGAGCGCGGCGGCGACACCCTCACCTCGGTCGAGGCCGTGCGCGAGCTGTTCGGGCCGGCCCAGCAGATGGCCCGCCGGGCCACCGAGAGCGATGTGACGCGCCTGCGCGGCGTACGGGCCCGGCTGCGCGCCGTCTTCGAGGCGGCGGCCGAGGGCGACGAGGTACGGGCCGTCGACCTGCTCAACGCGCTGATGATGGAGTTCCCGGTCAGCCCGCAGGTCTCCGGGCACGAGTTCCGCGACGAGGACGGCCGCCCCAAGTGGCACCTGCACATCGCCGACCACGCGGCCAACGCCACCGCCGGCTACACCGCCACCGCCTCCATGGGCCTGGCCTTCCAGCTCACCGAGCTGGGCGTGGACCGGCTCGGCATCTGCCAGGCACGCCCGTGCCGCAACGCCTACCTCGACACCTCGACCAACCGCTCCCGGCGCTACTGCTCGGACCGCTGCGCCACCCGCGCCAACGTCGCCGCCTACCGGGCCCGCAAGCGCCTGGACAGCGAGCGGTCGGCCCGCAGCGGACGCACCGCCGAGACCGCCCAGGACAGCGCGCCCGACAGCGAGCGCTGAACACCGCGCGGCGGCCGCACCCGCATCCGGGCCCGCGCAACCACCAGCTCGTCGGGCACCACCCCGAACTCACGGCTGTCGTTCTCCACGAACGGATTGTCCCCCCGCACCCACCAGCCGCCGTCACGCCGCTCCACGGCCCGCTTGACGATCAGCAGGTCCTGCCGGAACGGGTGCCGCAGCACGACCACGTCGCCCGGCCGCACCACCGCTCCGTACTGCACCACCAGCTGGTCGCCGGGCCGCAGCGTCGGCACCATCGACGGGTTGTAGACCTCGGCGAGGCCGAAGGCCCGCAGCAGTCCCCTGCGCTCCCGCCCGTGCTCCTCACCCTGCTCCGGCCCGCGTTCTTCCACCCGCTCCGGCATCCCCGTCACACCTCCCGGTCCCGGTCCGGTGACCGCCACGGCCCGGTCGCCCGTCACCGTTCCCATCCTCCATCAGTCCCGGCCCGGAACCGGCCTTTTGCCCTAAGACCCCGAGCCACCCGAGAAAAGCCTTCCCGCGGCGAGTAATCTCGCACCTGAGAAGACGATCACGAGGAAGGACTGAACATGCTTTCCCGCCTGTTCGCCCCCAAGGTGAAGGTCAGCGCCCACTGCGACCTGCCGTGCGGCGTGTACGACCCGGCCCAGGCCCGTATCGAGGCCGAGTCGGTCAAGGCCGTCCAGGAGAAGTACCAGGCCAACGAGGACGCGGACTACCGTACCCGGGCGATCCTGATCAAGGAGCAGCGCGCGGAGCTGGCCAAGCACCACGTCTCGGTGCTGTGGAGCGACTACTTCAAGCCCCCGCACTTCGAGAAGTACCCGGAGCTGCACCAGCTGGTCAACGACACCCTCAAGGCGCTGAGCGCCGCGAAGGCGTCCAACGACCCGGCGACCGGTCAGAAGGCCCTGGACTACATCGCCCAGATCGACAAGATCTTCTGGGAGACCAAGCAGGGCTGACCCGCCCGGCACCGGTCCGGCCGCGTGTCCCCACCGGGTCACGCGGCCGTCCCGGCCCCGCTTCGCCGCCGCACCCGGCCCGCGGGGCGCCGTCCGCCGGCGTCCGCGTGGGCCGGGTGCGGCTGTTTCCGCAGTTGGCCCCCTTCGCGTACCCGCCACCCGGCCCGGCTTTCGATAGGCTCGGAACGTGACGGCAGACCGCAGCGCAGCGGACCACTTCGAGGTCGTGGCCCTCGCCTCGTCCGCGGGCGGCATCAGAGCCCTGACCTCGGTCCTCGGCGCCCTCGGTCCTGACCTGCCGGTTCCGGTCCTGGTGGTCCAGCATCTCGACCCACGGCACCGCACCGTCATCGCCGAGCTGCTCGACCGGCGCACCGCGCTGCGGGTCGAGCTGGCCGTCGACGACGAGCGGGCCCGGCCCGGCCGGGTCTACATCGCACCCCCCGACCGGCACCTCCTGGTAGGCCCCGGGGGTACGCTGACGCTCTCCGGGAGCGAACTGGTCCACTTCCTGCGTCCCTCCGCCGATCTGCTCTTCGAGTCGGTCGCCGGGGCCTACGGGGCGCAGGCGATCGGCTGTGTGCTGACCGGGACCGGCAGCGACGGCGCCATGGGTGTGGACGCCATCAAGTCACGCGGCGGCACGGTGATCTCCGAGGATCCCCGTACGGCCGAGTTCAAGGGAATGCCAGAGGCAGCGGTGGGTACGGGATCGGTGGACTTCGTGCTGCCCCTGGAAGAGATCGCCGCGGTGATCCGCGGTCTTGTCGAGACCAAGAGGCAGTAATGGGGCAAGCTCGGGATGTCGAGGCGGACGAGGAACTGGAGCAGCTGCTCGGCTTCCTGCGGGATGCCCGCGGATTCGACTTCACCGGTTACAAGCGCTCGTCGCTGGGCCGGCGCATCCGCAAGCGGATGGCGGATGTCGACACCGAGACCTACGCGGACTACCGCGACCGGCTGGAGACCAACGCCGACGAGTTCAACGCGCTCTTCAACACGATCCTGATCAATGTGACGTCCTTCTTCCGTGACCCGGACGCCTGGACGTTCCTCCAGCGCGAGGTGGTGCCCGAGCTGCTCGCGGACGCCGGTACCGACGAGGAGATCCGGGTGTGGAGCGCGGGCTGCTCCAGCGGCGAGGAGGCGTACTCGCTCGCCATCATGTTCGCCGAGGCGATGGGCGTCGAGGAGGCCCTGAGCCGGGTCAAGATCTACGCCACCGACGTGGACGAGGAGGCCCTGCGCGACGCCCGCTCCGGCCTGTACACGGCCAAGGCGCTGGAGCCGCTCTCCCCGGAGCTGCGCGACACCTACTTCGAGCAGAACGGCACCCGTTTCAACTTCCGCACCGACCTGCGGCGCCGGGTCATCTTCGGGCGGCACGACATCACCCGCGACGCCCCGATCTCCCGGCTGGACCTGCTGGTCTGCCGCAACGCGCTGATGTACTTCAACGTCGAGGCGCAGCGGCAGATCATCGACCGGTTCCACTTCGCCCTGCGCGAGCGCGGCTTCCTCGTCCTCGGCAAGGCGGAGATGCTGCTCAACGACGCCGAGCGGTTCGAGGTGCTCAGCATGCGCCAGCGGGCCTTCCGGCGGCGTCCCGGTGAGGCCGGTCCGCCGTACCACTCGTCGCCGACGAAGCTCCGGGTGGGGGTGAGCACCGAGAAGCTGACCACCGCCGCCCGCAGCCGGCAGCTGCGCGATCTGATCCTGGACGCCAACCCCGCCCCGGCCATCGCGGTCGACGGCGAGGGCACCGCCGTACTGATCAACAGCCAGGCACGGACCCAGTTCGGTCTGACCTCCAACGACATCGGCCGGCCCTTCCAGGACCTGGAGATCTCCTACCGTCCCGTCGAGCTGCGCTCGCTGATCGAGCAGGCCACCCACGAGCGCCGCACCCTGCGGGTCAACGGCGCCGAGCGGCGGGTCGGTGACGAGACCCAGTACTTCGACATCCTCATCCAGCCGCTGATGGGCTCCAACGGACTGCTGGCCGCCACCAACATCACCTTCACCGACGTCACCGTCGCCACCCAGCTGAAGTCCGAGAACAAGCGGGTGCGCGAGGACCTGGAGACGGCGTACGAGGAGCTCCAGTCGACCAACGAGGAGCTGGAGACCACCAACGAGGAACTCCAGTCGAGCATCGAGGAGCTGGAGACGACCAACGAGGAACTCCAGTCCACCAACGAGGAGCTGGAGACCACCAACGAAGAGCTCCAGTCGGGCAACGAGGAACTGGAGACGATGAATGAGGAGATGCGCACCCGCACCGAGGAGCTGGACGAGGCCCGTGCCTTCCTCGAAGGGGTCGTCACCTCCATCGCCGCGGGCGTGGTCGTCCTCGACAAGGAGCTGAAGGTCAAGAGCTGGAACCGCGGCGCGGTGGACATGTGGGGCCTGCGCCCGGACGAGGTGATAGACGAGCCGTTCTTCACGCTGGACTTCGGGCTGCCCACCGAGATGCTGCGCCCGGCCGTGGAGAAGTGCCTGGAGTCGGGCAAGCGCACGGCGCCCTCGCGGATCTCGGCCGTCAACCGGATCGGGCGGACCATCACCTGCAACGTGCTCTGCTCACCGTTCGACCGGCACAACGGCGGAGTCGTCCTGTTGTTGGAGGCCGACCGCGGCGATAACGGCGACTGAGTGCCACCTCGGGCGTACGCTGGGACCATGGTGTGGGGCTCACCCAGAGACGTCCAGGCACAGCTGGCGCGTCGCCGTGCGGCCAGGGCCCGGCAGCGTGCCGAGCACGCCGCGGCCTGCGCCGAACAGCAGGAGATCCTGGCGGCCTCGGCCGGCGGGGATCTGCATCTGCATCTGGCGGACGCCTACCGGCGGTCGGCGGAGTGCCATCTGTCCTCGGCGCGCCTCCAGGAGGCGTACGCCGAACGGATGTCCGCCTGGGGCGGGGAGGAGACCAGCCGACCGCGCTTCATGACCGGCGTCGCGGAGGCCTGCGGCACGTCCAGCGCGGCCCTGACTCTGATGGGCGCCGACCACGGCCAGCTCTCCGTCGCCTCCTCCGACGCGGCCTCCCGGGCCGCGCAGGACCTGGAGTTCATGCTCGGCGAGGGGCCGGCGTACGACGCGTCGGTCAGCGGCCGCCCGGTCGCGGTGGCCGGGCGGGCCATCGAGAGCCGCTGGCCCGCCTACGGGCCCGCGCTGACCTCCCTGGGCATCCACAAGGTGCTCACCGCCCCGCTGCGGACCGAGGGCAGCTGCATCGGCGCGCTCGCGGTCTTCGACCCGGGCGACAACGTGACCGCCGCCGGCACGCTCACGGTGATCGCCGACGCGCTGACCCGTACGGTGCTCCTGGGCCCCGACGCCGATCCCGAACTGTACGACGACGCCGACCACCGGGACTGCGTCCAGCAGGCCGCCGGAATACTTTCCGTACAGGCGGGCTGCCCGGTGCAGGACGCGCTCGCCATGATCAAGGCACGCGCGTTCGCCGACGGGCAGCCACCGGACGCCGTCGCCGCGCAGATCGTACGCGGCACGCTGAAACTCGCCCAGGGCAGCTGAACCCACGGAGGGAATCTCCACCCATGACCACCGCTCCGCATCATCTCGCGTCCGTCTTCGTGGAGCTGGCGGGCGGCGGAGGGCAGGGCCCGCCCGGCGTTCCCGCGCTGCTGCACCGCCTCGCCGAACGCAGCAGGGAACTGCTCGCGGTCCGGGCGACCGCGGTCGTCTTCTCCCCCAGGTCCCGCGACGCCCCGCAGATGGCGGCCTCCGACACCGCCGCGCACCGCCTCGAAGCGGACGCGGTCGCCTGGAACGAGGGCCCGGGGCCCGCCTGCCGCCGTACCGGCACGGCGCTCGGCGGCACGGCCCTGACCGGCGCCGTGGCCCGGCAGCGCTGGCCGCGTTACGCGCCCCGCGCGCTCACGCTGGGCTGCACCCACGCCGCCGCCCTGCCGATAAAGGGACACAGCGGACCGGTCGGCGCCCTGGTCCTGCTCGCCGACCGGCAGACGCCGCTGACCGCCGACCTGCTGGCGCTGGGCCAGTCGCTGGCGGACTTCGCCGCCGTGACGCTGCTGCGGGAACACGAGGTCGAGGCGGGCCGGGTGCTCGCCGCCCAGCTGGAGCACGCCCTGACCACCCGGGTCGTCATCGAGCAGGCCAAGGGGGCGCTCACCGTACGGCACGACCTGACCCCCGAAGCCGCCTTCACCGTGCTGCGCGGCTACGCCCGCTCGCACCGGCGGCTGCTGACCGACGTGGCGCGCGAGGTGGTCGAGGGCCGGCTCGACCCGAAGCAGCCGGACGCGTGAGGCCGGGCGGCGCCGCGGTGCGCGGCGCCGCCTGACCGGTCCGGCGCACCCCGTACGGCATGACGGCGGCCGGTGGCTGACGGCCCGCCACTCCGGGCGGGCGCCGGCGACCGTGCGCACCCACGCGTACGGCAGGGGGCTGCCGGTCCTGCCGCCGCGCCTCACGTCACGATCGGCAGCGGCCCGTCGTGCCGCACCAGCCACTCCCGGTACGCCGTGCTCTCCCAGGCCACTTCCATGTACGAGGCGGTCAGGTCTGCGAAGAGGGCGTCGGCGGGGGCCGCCGGGGCGGCGCCGGGGCGGTGGGCCATGAAGAGGCGCACGGCCAGCGGGTCGCCGCGCAGCGGGCGGATGGCCATGCCGTGCCGGGGCCGGGAGGTCGGCTGGCAGGGGGTGACCACCTCGCCCGCCGCAACCAGGTCGGCCGCCGTGAGGTAGTCCCCGTGCACCACCCGGGGGTCCAGGCCCGCCGCCGCGAAGACCCGGCGCAGGCCGGTCCACTCACCGTCCACCGACGGGTCGACCATCCACTGGTCACCGGCCAGGTCGGCGAGTTCGACCACCGGGCGGCGGGCCGCCGGGTGGTCGGCCGGCAGCGCGACGAACTGCGGCTCCCGGGCGATCAGTTCCCGCTCGACGAGCCCGTCGGGCCGGCGCAGCGGCGCCCCCTCGACCTCGTGCACGAAGGCGACGTCGAGCTGGCCCATCGCCACCATCTGCAGCAGCGCGTTGGCGGACACGTCGATACGGATGGCGGTGTCCGTGTCGGGCAGCCTGGCCCGCAGCCGCCGCAGCCAGCCCGCCACCGCCCGGCTGCTGGTGCTGCCGATGCGCAGCCGCGCGACGCCGGACCGCAGCGAGGCGGAGGCGATCTCGTCGACCAGCGCCCGCATGTCGGCCACTATCGGCCGGGCCCGGCTCAGCACCGAGTGCCCCAGCGGCGTCGGCCTGCTGCCGGTCCGCTCGCGGAAGAACAACTGGCCGCCCAGGGCGTTCTCGATGCGGCGGAGCTGGGTCGTCAGGGATGGCTGGGTCATGCCCAGCTGCCGGGCCGCCTTGCGTACGCTGCCGGCGTCGGCGATCGCGCACAGCGCGCGAAGATGCCTCACTTCGAGCTCCACGACCGGAGCATAACGACGTTTGCGCACGTCACACCAGACTCTTCGGGCACGCTCGGGTCTTTTGCCGCCGGGGGTATCACCTGGGGCTATCGCCACCTGGCATCTCCGCGCCCCGGATCTTCTCGAACAGACTCACCGGCACCAAGAGTTCCTCCGCAGGGCCCCGGCCGCCGCCCCACACGGCGGCCGTACGGCCCCACGGGCGATAAGGAGTCCCCCCACCATGAGATCTTCCAAGACCGCACTGTCGGCAGCGCTGGGCCTGGGCCTCGCCGCCACGCTGGCCGCCGCGGCCCCCGCGACGGCGACCTCCGTCTCCGCCGCCCCCCAGAGCCACCGGGTCACCGCCGCCGCGTACGCCGGGTCGGCCGCCGAGAAGGCCGACACCAAGGCGTTCTTCGAGGCCGTCATGAAGTCGGTCAAGGCCAAGCAGGCGGCCCACCCGAACCTGAAGGTCGTCACCGTCACCTACGACGCGAGCGCGGCGCCGACGTTCAAGAGCCAGATAGCGAAGAGCGCGCAGATCTGGAACGGCGCGGTGCAGAACGTCAAGCTGCAGGAAGGCAGCGGCGGCGACTTCCAGTACCGCGAGGGCGACGACGCGCGCGGTTCCTACGCCAGCACCGACGGCCACGGCAAGGGCTACGTCTTCCTGGACTACCAGCAGAACCAGGAGTACGACTCGACCCGGGTGACCACGCACGAGACCGGCCACGTGCTGGGGCTGCCGGACCACTACGAGGGTCCGTGCAGCGAGCTGATGTCCGGCGGCGGCCCCGGCCCGTCCTGCACGAACGCCCAGCCGGACCAGAACGAGCGGGCCCAGGTGGACCAGCTCTGGGCCAACGGTCTGAAGGGCGTACGCCTCTGACGGGCCCCTCCCCCGGCAGGTCCGGCACGGCGTGACGACGCCACGGACCCGGGAAACTACGGCGCGCGAGCGCCGCGGTCCGACAACGTCTACGCGCGCGGCGGGCTCCCCGGAGCCCTGCCGCGCGCGTACGCGTTCCGCGCCCGCGCGCCCGGTCCGTTCGTACCGATGCGCCGTGCGTCAGTGCGCCAGCGCCCTGCTCCACGCCTCCAGTTCCGGCTCCCCGTCGTCGGACCGGCGCAGCCGGCCGGTGGGCTGCCACCCCCAGGACCGCACCGCCGAGCGCGCCGCCCCGTTCGCCGTCTCGACGAGGGTGACCACCGCGGTGGCGTTGCTGCGGAGCAGCAGGGTCTCCTGGAGCCGGGTGGCGACATGGCCGCGGCGGTGCGCGGGCAGCACCATCAGCTCGGCGACGACGAAGACCCGGCCGGAGGCGGTCAGTTCCTCCAGCTCACGGGGCACCTGGCCGTTGAAGCCCTGCCACCACCGGCCGTCGCGCTCGGCCGGGAAGCCGTAGGCGCAGCCGACCAGCGCCGGGTCGCTGGCGATCACCATCTCGAAGCCGGGGCGTTGGATGTGCTCGGCGAACCGCTGCAGAAAGGCCCCCCGTCCGCGGAACTCCTCGCCCGAGGGGCCGCGGTACGCCTCGACGTACAGGTCGGCGACGGCCTCGCGTTGTGCCTCGGCCTGCCACCTGCTCAGGCGCCGCAAGAAGACTTCTGCCATCCGGTCCTCCACAGGATCCAGGAAATCACCTTCGGTTGAGGAAGTACTCCATGACGAGGCCGCTGTCGAGCGTGCCGTCGACGGCCTCGCGGGCCAGGTCGGGCAGCCGCCGGCGGTGGGCGCGCGCGTAGGCCCGGAAGACCGTGAACGCCTCGTCCACGCTCGTCCCCCAGCGCTCGGCGAGCATCCCCTTGGCCTGTTCGATGACGACGCGGGAGCTGAGCGCGTGCTGCAGCTGGGCCCGCTCGGCCTGGCTGCGCTCCAGGCTCTTGAGCTGTACGGCCGTGACGGCCAGCAGGTCGGTCAGCGACCGGGCGAAAGCGGCACCCCGCTCGCCGAGCGGTACGGCGGCCTTGGAGAAGAGAGCCAGCACGCCGACGGTCCGGGAGCGCAGGCACATCGGCAGCGCGTGCGCCGTCGCGTGGCCCCGTTCCCGCGCGAGGGCGGTGAACCGCGGCCACCGTGCGGCGGTGCGCGGGTCGGTCAGGGCGATGTCCGTCTCGGCCGTGCCGCTGCGGTAACAGTCGGCGTACGGGTCGCAGGCGTCCTCGGGCCCGTCCGGGCCCAGCAGGCGGGCGGTGTCGCCGGACTCGGCGACCACCCGCAGCCGGTGGTGCGCGTCGGCGAGGAGCACGGCGGCCGCGTCGGCGCCGGTCAGGTCGGCGCAGTGCGCGGACAGGCGGTTCAGCAGCCGCGCGCAGTCGCCTTCGTCGATGAGCTCCTCGGGTAAGTCCGCCCACACCTGCGTCAGGGGTTCTTCACGGGCCATGGAAACCATCCCTTTCCGCCTTCGACCGGTCGTGGCCCGTGTCCATCGTCTCTCGGATCGAAGCCGCACGGCTACTATGCCTCCGGCAAGCCTCCGAGGGGAGACCGCCGACGCCGTGCGGTCCGGAGCCGGTGCCCGACGCCCGGCCGCCGGGCCGGGAGTCCGGCGGAGGGTTCCGCCCGCGGGGTCAGCCGCCGGCGCTCACGGCGAGCAGTTCGCCAGCTGGTCGCAGCGGGCGTCGCGCACGCTGGCGTAGCGCGGGAAGCGGTCGTTCAGCCGGGTCGCCCTGAGCAGGATGGCGATGCCGCGGTGGGCGTGCACGACGCGCAGCCAACCGCCCTGCTCGACGGCCCAGTTCTGGGCCGCGCACAGCTCCCGCAGGGCGGAGCAGTCCATGAAGGTCACCGCGCCGAGGTCGACGATCACCCGGGGAGGACCGGCGGCCCGGCTGTGGCCGCGCCGCAGCAGGCTGCGCAGGCGTGGCGCGGTCATCAGGTCCAACTCCCCTTCCGGGCGCACGACGTTGATCTTGCTGATACCGATCCGGTGGTGGAGGTCCATAGCGATCCCGCCCCTGAAATCAAACATGCCGCACTGACTTGTTCTTCGTGCGAACCGGGGTCCGGGGCACCGCGCCATCAGCGTATTCCGGTGGAGCGTCGGGCGGCGGTGAAGAAAGGTTCCGTTCGAAAGTCGACCGCAATCGTTCACTCGTACGGGGGACCGGTCGTACGGGCGAGCCCACCCGGCCGCCCCGGTCCCTCCCGTACCGCTCAGGACCACATCGCGCGGGCCAGTGCCACACCGGCGAACACCGCGCCGAGGCCCGCGGCCACACTCACCGCCACATTCGCGGCGGCGTGCCACCGCGCCCCGCCGGAGGCCAGCCGGAGCGTCTCGTACGAGAAGGTCGAGTACGTCGTCAGCGCCCCGCACAGGCCCGTACCGAGCAGCAGGTACAGGTCCGGGGAGGCGGCGCCCGCCGCGACCGCGCCGGTGAGCAGGCCCAGCGCCAGCGAGCCCGCGACGTTGACCGTGAACGTGCCCCAGGGGAAGCCGCCGTCGTGCCGGGCCTGCACGAAACGGTCCGTCAGGAAGCGCAGCGGCGCGCCCACCATCGCGCCGGCGATCACGAGCAGCCAGTTCACCGGGCGCTCCCCCGCAGCGCGTACCGGGTGCCCGCGTACCCGGCCCACACCGCCGCCAGCGCGGCGAGCACGGTGGCCGCCAGGTAGGCCACGCCGAGGGCGAGCCGCCCGGTGTCCGTCAGGTGCTGGATGTCCGCCGCGTACGTGGAGAAGGTGGTGAACCCGCCGAGGACGCCGGTGCCGAGGAACGGGCGCAGCAGCGGGTGGGGTGAGCCGCGCTCGGCGATCAGGGCCATCAGGACGCCCATCAGCGCGCAGCCGGCCACGTTGACCAGGAAGACGGTCACCGGGAAGGTCCCGGGGGCCGCGGGCCACAGCAGGGTGGCCCCGTAGCGGGCGGCCGCGCCGGCGCCGCCGCCGAGCGCCACCGCTCCGACGGCCGGCCACTGGCCCTGCCAGGGCCGCCGGGGGGTTCCGGTGTCCATGTCCACGTCTCCTACTCGCGCGGTGCGTGCGCGTGCCGCGTCCGCTGTGCAAGCAGGGACCGTTGGCGGCCTGTGACGGCCGCGGTTCGGGTCCGGCGGGCCCCACCGCCGTGCCGTGATCACGTGATCACCGGTGCTCCCAGGCTAACGCCGACTGTTTGACAGCACCAAACATGGGATGTTCCCATCACCGGTGGAATCGAGAGGGAGGACGGCGTCCATGCCGCTGCGCAGCACCGCCCGCACCAGCCTGGTGGACCTGGTCATCGAGCAGATGGAACGGCTCATCACCGACGGCGAGTGGGAGGTCGGCGGGAAGATCCCGGCCGAGCCCGTGCTCGTCGAGACGCTCGACGTGGGCCGCAACACCGTCCGTGAAGCGGTCCGCGCCCTGGTGCACACCGGGATGCTGGAGCCGCGGCAGGGCGACGGGACGTACGTACGGGCCAGCAGCGACTTCGGCGCGGCGGTGCAGCGCAGGCTGCGCAGGGCCGCCGCCCTGGAGGCGTACGAGGTCCGGGCCTCGCTGGAGCGCGACGCGGCCCGCTACGCGGCGCTGCGCCGCACCGACGACGACCTGGCGGCGCTGCGGGCCGCCCTCGCCGAGCGCGACCGCGCCTGGGGCAACAGTGACGTCACCGCGTTCATCGACGCGGACGTGCGCTTCCACCGGACGGTCGCCGCCGCGGCGCACAACAGCGTCCTGGCGGAGCTGTACGAGCACCTCAGTGACGCCCTGCGCGGCACCCTCCAGGCCGTCGTCCGGCGGCCGCTGCCCGATTCCGTACGCCACCAGTTCGACGCGCACACCGCCATCGTCGACGCCATCGAGGCCCGGGATCCGGACGCCGCCGAGCAGGCCGCGCTGGCCCACCTGACCGAGGCCATGGACGCGTTGCGCGCGGCGCGGCCGGAGGACGACGTCCCGGAGGCGGACGCCCGAACCCGCGCAGCGAGCCCAGGAGAAGAAGACCATGCATGACGACGGACCGGCCGCCACCCTGAGCGCCTCCGGCGGCGGCGCGCGGCCGGACGTGCCCGCGGACGACGCCGGGAGCACGGAAGCCGCCGGAAGCACGGGAAACATGGGAAACACAGAGATCATGGGCGACACAGGCCCTACGGAGAACGTCGCCCCGCCCGCCCCGGCACCGGGCGCCACCGGACGCCGCGCCCTCTACCTGGGCGCCGGCGTCATCCTCCTCGCCCTCAACCTGCGCCCCGCACTGGTCGCGGTGTCCCCGCTGGCCAACACCATCCGCGACGAGAGCGGCATGTCGGCCGCGGCCACCAGCCTGCTGACCGCGCTGCCGCTGCTCTGCTTCGGCCTGCTCGCGCCGGTCGCGCCGCGGCTCGGCCGCCGCTTCGGCATGGAGCGCTCCCTGCTCGGCACCATGGTGCTGATCTGCGCGGGCACGGCGCTGCGGCTGCTGGACTCGGTGGTCGCGCTGTTCGCCGGGACGGTCGCCATCGGCGCGGGCATCGCCGCCGCCAACGTGCTGCTGCCCGGCCTGATCAAGCGCGACTTCGCCGCCCGGTCCGGGCTGATGACCGGCCTGTACTCGATGTCACTGTTCGGCGGGGCGGCCCTTGCGGCCGGGGTCACCGTGCCGGTGCAGCGCGCGGCCGGGCTGAGCTGGCAGGCCACACTGGCGTGCTGGGGCTCGCTGGCCGTCGTCGCGCTGGTGGTGTGGCTGCCGCAGACCCGCAGCCGTACACGGACCGCCGCCGCCACCGCCCGTGAGGCGGCCCACCCCGTACGCGGCCTGTGGCGCTCCCCGCTGGCCTGGCAGGTCACCGCGTACATGGGCCTGCAGTCACTCAGCTACTACGCGGCGGCCGCCTGGCTGCCGACCATGCTCACCGACGCCGGGCTGAGCGCGGGCGACGCGGGCTGGATGCTGTCCTTCTCCTCACTGCTGGGCATCCTGGGCTCCTTCCTGGCCCCGGTGATCGTCGGGCGGCGGCTTCCTGCGGGCGCGCTGGCCACACTCGGCGCGGTGCTCTGCGCGGCCGGGTTCGCCGGGATGCTGGCCGCCCCGGCCGGCGGCGCGTACGTGTGGATGACACTGCTGGGCCTGGGCCAGGGCGCGGCCATCAGCCTGGCCCTGCTGTTCATCGTCCAGCGCGCCCCGGACATCCGGCACACCGCGCAGCTGTCCAGCATGGCCCAGTGCTTCGGCTACATCCTGGCCGCGACCGGGCCCGCGGTGCTGGGCGCGGTGCACGACGCCTCGGGCGGCTGGACGGTGCCGGTGGCCGTCCTGCTGGTCCTGCTCGTCCCGCAGGTGGTGATGGGACTGGGCGCGGCCCGGCCGCGGCACGTCGCGGGGCGCTGAGGCCGGTCCGTACGGGCCGGAGCCGGCCGGTCCGTACGGGCGGGGGGTGTGCCGAGCCGCCGCGACGCCTCCCGCCCTGCCGCACGGCCGGGCCATACTGGAGCCGTGTCGGTGATCAGCAACCTCCGTAAAGCGGTCCGTCTGCCGCAGCAGCGGCGCCGTGGTGTCGACCTCAGCCACCCGGCGCGGTCGCCCCTGGGCACCGCCGTGGTCAATTGCGCCGTCTACGAGAACGGTGTCCGCCAGCCCGGCGACCACCCGGCCGAGGACGCCGTCCGCCGGGTCCGCGCGTCGGGCGACGGCTTCGTGTGGATCGGCCTGCACGAGCCTTCCGAGCAGGAGTTCGCCGGCATCGCCGAGCTGTTCGGGCTGCACCCGCTCGCCGTCGAGGACGCGGTGCACGCGCACCAGCGGCCCAAGCTGGAGCGCTACGACAGTTCGCTGTTCACGGTGTTCAAGACGGTCTGCTACGTGGAGCACGACCGGCTCACCGACACCAGCGAGGTGGTCGACACCGGCGAGATCATGGTCTTCACCGGCGCCGACTTCGTCATCACGGTCCGGCACGGCGGCCACGGCTCGCTCGGCCCGCTGCGCGAACAGCTGGAGGCGGACCCGGAGCAGCTGGCCGTCGGCCCGTCGGCGGTGCTGCACGCCATCGCCGACCTGGTCGTGGACGATTACCTGGACGTCGCCGCCGCCGTGCAGGACGACATCGACGACGTCGAGACCGAGGTCTTCGCCGCGAGCACGCGCCGCCCCCGGAGCGCGGAGCGGCGCGACGACGCCAAGGGCTCCGGGCCCGGCGGCGCGGGCCGGATCTACCAGCTCAAGCGGGAACTGCTGGAGCTGAAGCGGGCGGTGGCACCGCTGGCCCGCCCCCTGCAGGCACTGGCCGGCGAGCCGATGGCGCTGGTGGACCCGCACCTGACCACGTACTTCCGCGACGTCTCGGACCACCTGGAGCGGGTGACCGAGCAGATCAACGCCTTCGACGAACTGCTCAACTCCATACTCCAGGCACACCTCGCCCAGGTCACCGTGGCCCAGAACGAGGACATGCGGCGGATCAGCGCCTGGGTCGCGATCCTCGCCGTACCGACGATGGTGTGCGGCATCTACGGCATGAACTTCGACCACATGCCGGAGAAGCACTGGGCCTTCGGCTACCCGCTGGTCATGGCCGTCACCCTCACCCTCTGCTTCCTCATCCACCGCGGGTTCAAGCGGAACGGGTGGCTGTAGAACGGGTGTCTGTGGAGGCGCGTCAGGGGGCGCTCCGCTCCGGGACACGATCACGGTAGGCGCGCCAGGCGGCGAAGGCGGACCGGCCGCCGGCCGGTGCGGTCAGGCCAGGTAGCCGTCCGGGCGGATCAGGAAGGTGTCGCCCGGTGCGGCCGCGTAGCCGGTGAACGCGTGGCCCTCGGCGTCGACGACATACCGTCCGCCGGCCGGTCCGCCGGCAGGCTCCTGGCCGGGGCGGAGTACGGCGTAGGTGTGCTCCTCGGCCGGGGCGGGCGCGCCGAAGACCAGCCGGGTGAAGTGCGGGCCGCGGAAGAGGTCGAAGAGGCGGACGTGTTTGCCGTCCGCGTCGAGCAGCGGGGCGTCCGGGGCGCGGTCGCCGGTGACGAGGGGGCCGGTGGCGTCCGGGGCCCGGTAGGTGATGTCGAGGCCGAAGCCCTCCTCGCCGCGCTTGTGGGCGTCGGCGCTGCCCTCGACGTACTTGTCCAGCAGGCCGGTGCTGACGCCGAGGACCCGGACCGCGACCGCCCGCCGCTCCGTCTCGTAACTGTCCAGCGCGGTCTCCGCGGCCAGCTTCCAGCCCAGGTTGTACGCGTCCTGCACGCCCGTGTTCAGGCCCTGGCCGCCGGTCGGCGGGTGGACGTGCGCGGCGTCACCGGCCAGGAAGACGCGCCCCACCCGGTAGCGCTCGGCCAGCCGTACGTTCGGCCGCCACACCGTCGCCCACCCGTGCCCGGTCAGGCGTACACCGGCCGAGAACCGGTCGAGGGCGGCCTGCATCGACGCCAGGGAGGCGTCGTCGCCCTCCCCCAGGGGCGGCGAGATGAACTGGAACCGCCCGGTGCCGGGCAGCGGGGTGAGCGCGGCGCCGAACACCGGGTTGTCCGGCCCGGCGAACCAGTGGCCGACCGCCGGGTCGAGGCCGGGTGCGGACACGTCGCCGACCAGCACCCGGAAGGTCTCGTCGGTGGTGCCGGGGAAGGCCACACCGATCACCTTGCGGACGAAGCTGGCGCCGCCGTCGGCGCCGACGAGGTAGTCGAACCGGGCCTCCTCGCCGGTGCCGAACCGCGCGGTCACGCCGTCCGCGTCCTGCTCCAGGCCGACCAGCGCGGTGCCCAGTTCGACGCGTACGCCGAACTCCAGCAGCCGGGCCCGCAGGATCTCCTCGGTCTGCGACTGCCCCAGCACCCACCCGTTGGGATACGGCACCCCGGGCTGCGGCTCGCGCAGTTCGGCCATCCAGTGCTCGCCCACGTACCGGCCGTCGACGTGCACGCGGAGCGGCCCGGGCGGGGCCCCGGCGGCCCGTACGGCGTCCAGCACGCCGAGGTCGTCGAAGACCTCCAGCGTGCGCGGCTGGAGGCCGTCGCCGCGGGAGCCGTCGAAGTACGCGGTCGCCTTGTCCACGACCCGGACGGCCACGCCGCGCCGGGCCAGTTCGATCCCCAGGGTCAGTCCGGTGGGACCGCCGCCCACCACGAGTACGCGCATGATGAATCTCCATTCACTGAATCTCGATTCATCGTGCGGCCTGCTAGCGTGCGCTGTCAAGGGAGCTGGAGGAGACGTGAAGCGCGCGGAGCAGGCGGTCGAGACGAGGGCGGCACTGATCGAGGCGGCCAAGCGCCTGTTCGCCGACCGCGGTTACCTGAACGTCAAGATCACCGACATCACGGCGGCGGCCGGCCGGGCCGCGGGCTCCTTCTACCGCCACTTCACCGGCAAGGAAGACCTGCTCAAGGCGCTCCTGGACGAGCTGACCGCGGCGAGCGACGTCTACGCCGGCGCCGCGGAACACCGGTCGGACTTCACCGACCCGGAGGCGATCCGCTACCACGTGACCGCCTACTGGCGCGTCTACCAGGAACACACGGCGACGATGGTCGCGCTGCGCCAGGCGGCGCTGGTCAGCGAGGACTTCGCCCGCACCCTCGAACAGTGGCGCCGCGCCCAGCTCGACGACCTGGCCGACCACGTGCAGTACGTACGCAACCCGCCGGCCTCCCCCGAGGCCACGCTGACACTGCTGAGCGCGGTGATGGACGCCGCCGTGCAGGTGTGGACCGAGGCGCCCGACGACAAGGCCGTCGAGGGGCTGACCCGGTTCCTGTTCCGCGCGCTGAACGGGACGGACTACGCACCGCAGGCGTAGGCCGCGCCTTTCGGATCACCCGGGCCCGCCGCGGCAGGCCCGGTCACCGCGTCAGTGCACCATGACCCGGTCCGCGTCCGGAGCCTCGTGCTCCCCCTCGGCGACGGCGGGCCGGTCCGCCTCTCCGGCCGTACGGGCCGTACGCGCCGTGCCCGGCAGCAGGAACAGCAGCAGGAAGATGACCACCAGTCCGGCCGCCACCCACCACAGCGAGGTGACCGTCGCCTCGACGACCGCGGCCCGCGGATCACGGCCCGCCGCTCCGTCGAGGACCCCGAAGAACGCCACCGACGACAGGCCGAGACCGAACGCCATGCCCAGCTGGCTGGTGGTGTTGAAGACGCCGGACGCCGACCCGGAGTGCTCGGCCGGCACCTCGGACAGGACCGCGTCGGTGATCGGCGCGACGATCAGCCCCATGCCGCCGCCCATCAGCAGCAGCGCGGGGGCCAGCTGCCAGGACGTCAGCTCCGTGCCGTACCGGCCGGCCGCCACGATGTAGAGCAGCACGCCGGACAGCATGATCAGCGCACCGGCCTGCATCACCTTGCGCCCGAACCGCGGCACCAGCTGCTGCACGGAGATGCCGGCCGCCGCCGAGCAGGCCAGCGAGAACGGCACGCCGGTCAGCCCGGCGCGCAGCGGGCTCCAGCCCAGGCCGAGCTGCATGCACAGGGTCCAGACCAGGAAGAACAGCCCGGAGAGCGCCCCGAAGGTGAGCTGGACACCGGCGCCCGCGACGAACGTCCGGAGCCTGAAGAGGGAGAGTTCGACGAGCGGCGAGCCGTCCCTGCGGGCCTTGGCGCGCTCGTACCGTACGAAGACGGCGAAGACCAGCGGGCTCGCGGCCATCGACACGAACCCCCAGACCGGCCAGCCCATTTCGCGGCCCTGGGTGAGCGGGTAGAGCACCATCAGCAGGGCGAGCGCCACCAGGACCGTGCCGCCGAGATCCAGCCGCAGCGCCTTCGGGGCGCGGGACTCGGTGATGAAGCGGCGCCCGAGGACGATGCCGGCGATACCGACCGGCAGGTTGATCAGGAAGATCGGCCGCCACTGGAGACCGAGGATGTCCCACTGCGTCAGCAGCGCGCCGATCAGCGGGCCGCAGACCGCGCCCAGGCCGATGACGGCACCGAACATGCCGAAGACCTTGCCGCGTTCGTGCGCGGGGAAGGTGACATGGATGATCGCCAGCACCTGCGGCACCATCAGCGCGGCCATCGCGCCCTGGAGGACGCGGGCGGCGATCAGCATCCCCGGGTCCGCCGCGACGCCGCACAGCGCGGAGGCGACGGTGAAGCCGCCCATGCCGAGCAGGAAGAGCCGGCGGCGGCCGTGGATGTCGCCGAGCCGGCCACCGGTGATCAGGCCGACGGCGAAGGCCAGCGCATAGCCGGCGGTGATCCACTGGATGGCGCCGAACGAGGCGCCGGTGTCCCGCTGGATGCTGGGCACGGCGATGTTGACGATGGTCGCGTCCACCAGGTCCATGAAGGCGGCGGTCAGCACGACGGCGAGCGCGATCCAGCGCCTGCGGTCGGCGGCGGGCGGGGGTGGGGTGGGCATGGTGGGGTCTCCTGGTGGGTGTTCCGGGGATGCGGGGTTTGCGGGGCTCCGGGTGGTTGGTGCCCGGTGTTCCGGTTGCGTGGAGTGTCCGCCCCGGGACGGGAGCTCTCTCCACCGGCGGTTCGAAGCTAAGGCCCGTATAGGACAGATCCCGTCCTACTGCACCCGGCATCATCGACGGCATGAGCGAGACCTCGGCACGCCTGCTGAATCTGCTGTCCCTCCTCCAGACGCCCCGCGAGTGGCCCGGCAGTGAACTGGCCGGCCGCCTGCGGGTCACCACCCGTACCATCCGCCGCGACATCGAGCGGCTGCGCGACCTCGGCTATCCGGTGCACGCCACGATGGGCGCGGAAGGCGGCTACCGGCTGGCGGCGGGCACCGCGATGCCGCCACTGCTGCTGGACGACGAGGAGGCGGTGGCCATCGCCGTCGGACTGCGTTCGGCGGCCGGGCACACCGTCGACGGCATCGAGGAGGCGTCCGTGCGCGCCCTGGCCAAGCTGGAACAGGTGCTGCCGTCCCGGCTGCGGCGGCGGGTCGGCACGCTGGGCACCGCCACCGTACCGATGCCCGCCGGGGACGGCCCGACCGTCGACCCCGCGCACCTGACCGCGCTGGCCGCGGCCGTCACCAACCGGGAGCGGGTGCGCTTCACCTACCGGGCGGCCGGCGGTGTCCGCTCCAAGCGGCTGGTGGAGCCGTACCGGCTGGTCGCGGCGGGCCGCCGCTGGTACCTGGTGGCGTACGACAACGAGCGCGACGACTGGCGGATCTTCCGTGTGGACCGGCTGAGCGAGCCGTACCCCACGGGGGTACGGACGCCGCCGCGCGAGCTGCCCGCCGACGACGCCGCCACGTTCGTCACGGAGCGGATGCAGGGCATGGGGCCCGGGTGCCACGCGGAGGTCACGGTGCACGCGCCGGCCGCCGAGGTGTGCGACCGGCTGGGGCGCGCGGTGGCGTCGGTGGAGCCGCTCGGCGAGGGGGCGTGCCGGGTGCGTACCCGGCCGGACTCCCTGGAGTGGACGGCGTTCCGGCTGGCGATGCTCGACGCCGAGTTCACGGTGCACGAACCCGCGGAGCTGGCGGAGTATCTGCGACGGCTGGGCGGCCGGGTACTGCGGGCGGCCGGTGACGGGGAAGACGGGACACCGTCGGTGAATACCCGGGAGGGGTAGCACACATACCCCCTAGGGGTATACAGTTCCCGGCAGAGGACGACACCGGAACCCCGCCGCCGCCCCGTCTTTCCGAAGGAGCAGCCCATGACCACCACCGTCGACGAGCACCGCATCGAGCTGGAGATCGGCGGCATGACCTGCGCCTCCTGCGCCGCACGCGTCGAGAAGAAGCTCAACCGGATGGAGGGCGTCAGCGCCACCGTCAACTACGCCACGGAGCGGGCGAAGGTCACGTACGAGGACGGCGCCGGCATCGGCGTCGCCGATCTGATCGCCACCGTCGAGAAGACCGGCTACACCGCCGCCGTCCCGGAACCCCCGGCCCCCGCCCCGCCGCCACCGGACGCCGGCCCGGACCGGACCGCGACCCCGGAGCCGGGCGCCGACCCGCTCGCCCCGCTGCGGCAGCGGCTGACCGTCTCGGTGCTCCTGGCCGTACCGGTGGTCCTGATGGCGATGGTCCCGGCCCTCCAGTTCACCAACTGGCAGTGGCTGTCGCTGACCCTGGCCGCGCCGGTCGTCGCGTACGGCGCCTGGCCGTTCCACAAGGCCGCCTGGACCAACCTGCGGCACGGTACGGCCACCATGGACACCCTGGTCTCCATGGGCACGCTGGCCGCGCTCGGCTGGTCGCTGTGGGCCCTGTTCTTCGGCCACGCCGGAATGCCCGGCATGACCCACCCGTTCGAGCTGACCATCGAGCGCGGAAACGGCGGCGACAACATCTACCTGGAGGCCGCGGCCGGGGTCACCGCCTTCATTCTGGCCGGGCGCTACTTCGAGGCCCGCTCCAAGCGGCGGGCCGGTGCCGCGCTGAAGGCGCTGCTGGAGCTGGGCGCCAAGGACGTGGCGGTGCTGCGGGACGGGCGCGAGGTCCGGGTGCCGGTCGGTGAGCTGGCGGTCGGCGACCGGTTCGTGGTCCGTCCCGGCGAGAAGATCGCCACCGACGGTACGGTCGTGGACGGCTCCTCCGCCGTGGACGCCTCGATGCTCACCGGCGAGTCCGTGCCCGTCGAGGTCGCCCCCGGCGACCAGGTCACCGGCGCCACCGTCAACGCGGGCGGCCGGATCGTCGTCGAGGCCACCCGGATCGGCGCGGACACCCAGCTGGCCCGCATGGCGCGGCTGGTGGAGGACGCGCAGAACGGCAAGGCCGCGGCCCAGCGCCTGGCCGACCGGATCTCCGCCGTCTTCGTCCCGGTCGTCATCGCGCTGGCCCTGGGCACCCTCGGCTTCTGGCTCGCCACGGGCGCGGGCGCGGTCGCCGCGTTCACCGCCGCGGTCGCCGTACTGATCATCGCCTGCCCGTGCGCCCTGGGCCTGGCCACCCCGACCGCGCTCATGGTCGGCACCGGCCGCGGCGCCCAGCTCGGCATCCTGATCAAGGGGCCCGAGGTCCTGGAGACCACCCGCCGCGTCGACACCGTCGTCCTGGACAAGACCGGCACCGTCACCACCGGCGCGATGGCCCTCACCGGCGTCCACCTGGCCGAAGGGGTGGCCGAGACCGAGGCACTGCGCCTGGCCGGCGCCCTGGAGCACTCGTCCGAGCACCCCATCGCGCGTGCCGTCGCCGCGGCGGCGGCCGAGCGTACGGGGGAGCTGCCCGCCCCGGAGGACTTCGCGAACGTACCCGGGCGGGGTGTCCAGGGCGTCGTCGAGGGCCACGCCGTCCTCGTAGGCCGTACGTCGCTCCTCGCCGAGTGGGCCATCGAGCTGCCCGCCGCGCTGGCGGACGCCAAGGCCGCCGCCGAGGAGGCCGGGCACACCGCGGTCGCCGTCGCGTGGGACGGCGCGGCGCGCGCCGTGCTCGTCGTCGCCGACGCCGTGAAGCCCACCAGCGCGGAGGCGGTCCGGCGGCTGCGGGCCCTCGGCCTCACCCCGGTCCTGCTGACCGGCGACAACGCGGCCGTCGCCCGCTCGGTCGCCGCCGAGGTCGGCATCGACGCGGAGCACGTGATCGCCGACGTACTGCCCGAGGACAAGGTCGCGGTCGTGCGGCGCCTCCAGGCGGAGGGCAGGTCGGTGGCCATGGTCGGCGACGGTGTCAACGACGCGGCCGCCCTCGCCCAGGCCGACCTGGGCCTGGCGATGGGCACCGGCACGGACGCCGCCATCGAGGCCGGCGACCTGACGCTGGTACGGGGCGACCTGCGCGCCGCGGCGGACGCCATCCGCCTCGCCCGCCGCACCCTCGGCACCATCAAGGCGAACCTCTTCTGGGCCTTCGGCTACAACGTCGCCGCGCTGCCGCTGGCCGCCGCCGGACTGCTCAACCCGATGATCGCGGGAGCCGCGATGGCCTTCTCCTCGGTCTTCGTGGTGGCCAACAGCCTCCGGCTGCGCCGCTTCAAGGCGGCCGTCTGAGAGGTGGGGGCCGGCCGTCGGCCCGGCTCCGGCAGCGGTGTGCTGCCGGGGCCGGGCCGGTGGCGTGTGAACGGCCCGGCTGCGGGGGCCGGGCCGGTGGCGTGCGCGCGGGTCCGGTGGCGTGCGCGGGATCACGCGCCGGGGTGAGGAGACGCGGAAGCGCCTGTTCCGCGTCTTCCGTGGCTTCCCTCCAGATCTCGCCGCCGAAGATTGGCGGTTCACGCAACGTCCCCAGGAGACACACCCCCAACACTGGACAGACACCGTCCGCATCTGCTCAGGGGTATCCATGACGGGCTCACGCGTCCTGTCTCTCGGCCACTACCAGCCCTCCGAGGTGCTCACCAACGACGACCTCGCGAAGATCGTCGACACCGACGACGCCTGGATCAGCAGCCGCGTCGGCATCCGCACCCGGCACGTCGCGGCCCCTGACGAGAGCGTGGACGCGATGGCCGCCGCCGCTGCGGCCAAGGCGCTCGCCGCGAGCGGCCTGACCGCCCAGGACATCGACCTCATACTGGTGGCCACCTGTACGGCCGTCGACCGCAGCCCCAACACCGCGGCGCGGGTCGCCGCCCGGCTGGGCCTGCCGGCCCCCGCCGCCATGGACATCAACGTCGTCTGCGCGGGCTTCACCCACGCCCTGGCCACCGCCGACCACGCCATCCGGGCCGGGTCGGCCGTCAACGCGCTGGTCGTCGGCGCCGAGAAGTTCACCGACGTGGTGGACTGGACGGACCGCTCGACCTGCGTACTCGTCGGCGACGGCGCGGGCGCCGCGGTCGTCACGGCGGCGCCGGAGCCGGAGATCGGCCCGGTACTGTGGGGCTCGGTCCCGGAGATGGGCGGTGCCGTCCGCATCGAGGGCAGCCCGGCCCGCTTCTCCCAGGAGGGCCAGGCCGTCTACCGCTGGGCGACCACCCGGCTCCCGGCCATCGCCCGCCAGGTGTGCGAGCGCTCCGGCATCGAGCCCGCGGACCTGGCCGGGGTCGTGCTCCACCAGGCCAACCTGCGGCTGATCGAACCGCTCGCGGAGCGCATCGGCGCGGTCAACGCCGTGATCGCCCGCGATGTCGTCGAGTCCGGCAACACCTCGGCCGCCTCCGTGCCGCTGGCCCTGTCCAAGCTGGTGGAGCGGCGCGAGATCCCGTCCGGCGCGCCGGTGCTGCTCTTCGGTTTCGGCGGCAACCTGTCGTACGCGGGGCAGGTCATCCGCTGTCCGTGAGGGCCGCCTCTTCCGGCAGCCCGATGTCCGAATTCTTCAAGACGACGCCTCCCGCGCTTCCTACGCTCCCCCGTATGAGCAACGAAACGCACTCCCTCCCCGGAACCACGGCGCCCCGCCTGGCGGCGATCGGCATCGTCGTCGCCGACATGGCGGCCTCCCTCGCCTTCTACCGACGCCTGGGTCTGGCGGTCCCGGCGGAGGCCGACACCGCCCCGCACGCCGAGGCGACGCTGCCCGGCGGTCTGCGGCTGATGTGGGACACCCACGACGTCGCGCGCTCCATCGACCCCGGGTGGACGCCGCCGAGCGGCGGCACCCCGACGGGGCTGGCCTTCGAGTGCGCCGGACCGGAGGGGGTCGACAAGGTCTACGCCGAGCTGACCGCCGCCGGGTACGCCGGTGACAAGGCGCCGTGGGACGCGCCCTGGGGGCAGCGGTACGCGGTGGTCCTGGATCCGGACGGGCACGGGGTCGACCTGTTCGCGGCCCTCAGGTAGGCGTACGGGCGCGCCGGGCCCCGGCCCCGCCGCTACGCCACTTCCCGCAGGTACAGCGCACCGCAGGAGTGGCAGAAAGGTTCGGCCGCGGCCGTGCCCCAGGCGTCCGCGGGCTGCACCGCCGCCTCCGGTTGCAGTTCGCGGCCGCACATCGCCTGGGTACCGTCCAGCCGCACCATGTGCCACAGCTTCACCGGGGCGTCCTTCGGGGGCGAGTCGGCCTCCGCGTACTCGGCGCGCATCTCGTGCTCCATGGCGACGCACCTCCTCCTGGCCCCACGATGCGCCGGGAGGAGGGCCGCCCGCCACCCGGCAAGCCGTCCGGGGCCCCCGAAGGCGGTCAGGGCGCCCGCCCTCAGAACACCGACCAGCCGGTCAGCGACGTGAAGTGGTCCAGCGCCGCCGCGCCCGCGACCGAGTTGCCGCGGCTGTCCAGGCCCGGGCTCCACACGCACAGCGTGCAGCGCCCCGGCACGACCGCGACGATCCCGCCGCCGACCCCGCTCTTGGCGGGCAGCCCCACCCGGTACGCGAACTCCCCGGCCGCGTCGTACGTGCCGCAGGTCAGCATCACCGCGTTGATCCGCTTGGCCTCGCGCGCCTCCAGCAGGCGGCTGCCGTCCGCGCGCAGCCCGTGCCGGGCCAGGAAGCCGCCGGCCGCCGCCAGGTCGCGGCAGCTCATCTCGATCGAGCACTGCCAGAAGTAGTGCTCGATGACGCTGGGGACGGGGTTCTCCAGGTTGCCGAAGCTGGCCATGAAGTGGGCGAGCGCGGCGTTGCGGTCGCCGTGCTCGGCCTCGGAGTCGGCCACGTCCTGGTCGAAGGCGAGGTCCGGGTTGCCGCTCTCCGCGCGCAGGAAGTGCAGCATCGTGGTGCTGGCGTCGCCGGTCAGCGTCTGGAGGCGGTCGGTGACGACGAGCGCGCCCGCGTTGATGAAGGGGTTGCGCGGTACGCCGTTCTCCCACTCCAGTTGCACGAGCGAATTGAACGGGGTGCCCGAGGGCTCGCGGCCGACCCGCTTCCAGATGTCCTCGTTGTCGTTGGCCATGACCAGCGCCAGCGAGAAGGCCTTCGATATGGACTGGACGGAGAACGGGACCTCCCAGTCCCCCACCCCGTACACCTCGCCGTTGATGTCGGCCACCGCCATGCCGAAGCGGTCCATCGGCACCTTCTCCAGCGCCGGTATGTAATCGGCAACCTGCCCATGTCCGACATACGGCCTCGCAAAGGCCGCTACCTCCTCAAGAACGGCCTGGTAGTCCATGACGGACAAGCTACCCCGGGGCCGCGATCACCCCCAGCGGGGCCCCCGCCAGCGCCTTCACCTCGCGCGCCAGGTGCGCCTGGTCCGCGTACCCGGCGCGGGCCGCCACGTCCGCGTACGGCATCCCGCCGCGGGCCAGTTCCAGCGCGCGGACCAGGCGCAGCACCCTGGCCAGCATCTTGGGACCGTAGCCGAACGCCTCCAGGCACCGGCGGTGCAGCTGCCGCTCGCCGACGCCCACGGTCCCGGCGACCTCCGCCACGGACCGGCCGCGGCCGAGCGCCGCGGCGATCACGCCGCGCGCCGGGTCGGACGGGCCGGCCGCCTCCCGCAGACGCCGTAGGGCGATCTCCTCCAGCACCCTTCCGGGTGAACCGGTCCCGGCCACCGTCCCGGTCAGCCGCTCCACCAGGTCCCGGGGCCACAGTTCCGTCAGCGGCACCCGCCGGTCGCGCAGCACGTGCGCCGGCACGCCGACGACGGCAGGGCCCTGACCAGGGGCGAAGCGCAGTCCGACGACGACAGAGCCGGGCCGGGCGGCCGGGATGTGGGCGGTGGTGTCCGGTCCGGCCACGATCAGCCGGCCGTCCATCCACAGCAGGTCCGTGCAGCCGTCGGGCAGCACCGGCCGGGGCGCTTCCGGCACACCGCCGGGCGCCCGCTTCACCCACAGCACCGCGCCGGACAGCCGCGAAGGCCGCTCCCGGTACCCGTCGCGCCGCCCCTCGATGCTCCGGCACCCGCCGCCGTCCCCGTCCGCGCTCATGTTCCCAGCCTGGCACGGGAACGCGGGTAACGTCCGGTCCGTTGATCGGGTACGGCACCGTGACCAGCGGGCCGTACGCCCCTCCCCCGACCTCACGGAGGCAGCAATGGCAGGCTTTCTCGACCGCGCCAAGGAGCAGGCTCAGAGCGCGCTGAACCAGGGCAAGCAGAAGGTCGACGAGGTCCAGCAGCAGCGGGCGGGCAACGACCTGCTGAAGAAGCTGGGCGCGGCGTACTACGCCGAGCGCCGCGGCAGCGGCTCCTCCCAGGCCACCCAGGAGGCGCTGAGCGCGCTGGAGGCACACATCGCCACCCACGGTGACGGCTTCCTGCGGGGCTGAGCACCGGGCCCGGAAGCCGGGCCGGAAGACGGGGCTGGAAAGCGGCTCTCCCCGCGGCGCAAAGCGGTGGATAGCGGCTGAAACCGCTCGCTCATCCGCTCGTACACCTGACGAACGGCTGGTCTGCGACCTGACGTTCCAGTACAAGCGATTCATGAGGCGGTGCGCGGTCGGCGGCCGCCGCGCACCGAACGGAGTCGGCCATGGCCCCACCCATGTCCGCGAACACCTTCCTCCAAGCCCTCAGAGACGAGGGCCTGGAGATCGTCGAGGTCGGCGAGTGGCGCACCCACAACCGCGCGGGCCACGGTGACTGGGGCCCGGTGCACGGTGTGGTGATCCACCACACCGTCACGTCCGGGACCGAGAGCACGGTCCGCCTGTGTTACGACGGCACCTCGGCGCTGCCGGGTCCGCTGTGCCACGGGGTGATCACCAAGGACGGCCGGGTGCACCTGGTCGGCTGCGGCCGGGCCAACCACGCCGGCAGCGGCGACCGGGACGTGCTGAACGCCGTGATCGCCGAGAAGAAGCAGCTGCCCCCCACCAACCAGTACAACGCCGACGGCAACGTCCACTTCTACGGCTTCGAGTGCGAGAACCTGGGCGACGGCAAGGACCCCTGGCCCGAGGCCCAGCTGGCGGCCGTCGAGAAGGCCGCGGCCGCGCTGTGCCGGGTCCACGGCTGGAACGAGTACTCGGTCATCGGCCACCTGGAATGGCGGGCCGACAAGATAGACCCCAAGGGCTTCACGATGAAGGACATGCGGGCCCGCATCGGCGCCCGGCTGAAGTGACACCGGCCGTCCCGTGAGGTGACATCGCCGTCTCGGGACGACCGCTCCGTGAGGTGACCCCCGCCGCCGCGCGACAATGGCCGGGTGACCTCCCCCGTCCCCGATCCCGCCGCACTGCGGCCGCGCCTGCCGTCCCCCCTCCAGCACGTCGAGGACGGACGGTTCGCGCGCCGCGGTGTGCGGCTGCTGCTCAAACGGGACGACCTGATCCATCCCGAGCTGCCCGGCAACAAGTGGCGCAAGCTGGAGCCGAACCTGCGGGCGGCGGCCGAGGCCGGGGCGCGCACGCTGCTGACGTTCGGGGGCGCGTACTCCAACCATCTGCGCGCCACCGCCGCGGCCGGCCGCCTCCTGGGTTTCGCCACGATCGGCGTCATACGCGGCGCGGAGCTGGCGGACCAGCCGCTCAACCCGTCCCTGGCGCGCTGCGCCGCCGACGGCATGCGGCTGCACTTCATCGACCGCGCCACCTACCGGCGCAAGGCCGAACCGGAGGTCACCGCGGCGCTCCGGGAACGTTTCGGCCCGCACTTCGCCGTACCGGAAGGCGGCAGCAACGCCCTCGCCGTCCAGGGCTGCACGGCCCTGGGCCGGGAGCTGCGCGGCGTGTCGGACGTCGTCGCCGTGGCCTGTGGCACCGGCGGCACACTGGCCGGCCTGGCCGCGGGCCTGGCGCCGGACCAGCGGGCCCTCGGCATCCCCGTCCTCAAGGGCGGCACCCCGCACTTCCTCGCCGCGGAGACCGAACGCCTCCAGCAGGCGGCCTTCGGCGCCCGGCGCGGCGCCTGGCACCTGGACGACCGCTTCCACTGCGGCGGCTACGCCCGCCGCACCCCGGAACTGGACGCCTTCGCCGCCGGCTTCGAGGCCCGGCACGGCATACCCCTGGAGCGCCTCTACGTGGCCAAACTCCTCCTGGGCCTGACCACCCTGGCGGAAGAGGGCGCCTTCCCCTCCGGCACCACCGTCACCGCGGTCGTCACAGGAGCCCCTGAGCCCTCCTGAGGCGCCCCGAGCGGCCCCGCAGCCGTCCTAGTCGGCCGCCTCCCGGTACGCCGCGGCCTCCTCCAGGTCGAGCCGCTTCAGCAGGACGCGCATCATCTCGTCGTCGATCCGCCGCTCGTCCCGCAGCCGTACGAACACCTTGCGCTCCGCGTCGATCATCTCCCGCGCCAGCCGCCGGTACGTGTCGTCCGCCGACTCCCCCGTCACCTCGTCGACCGTGCCCAGCCGCTCCCACACCGCGTTGCGCCGCCGCTCCATGACCGTGCGCAGGCGGTCCGCCAGGGGCCCCGGAAGCGCGTTGCGTTCGTCCTCCAGCAGCTCGGTCAGCCGCTGCTCGGCGGCGCGTGACGCGTCGTTCTGCGCCTGTGCCTCGGCGAGCGTCTCGCCCCGTACGTCCCGCGGCGGCAGCCGCAGCGCGCGGATCAGAGGCGGCAGCGTCAGCCCTTGGACGGCGAGCGTGCCGATGACGGTGGTGAAGGTCAGGAAGAGCACCAGGTTGCGCGCCGGGAAGCCCTCGTCGGAGCCGTGGACGGTCATCGGGATGGAGAAGGCGATCGCCAGCGACACCACGCCACGCATCCCGGCCCACCCGACGATCACGGGCGCCTTCCAGTCCGTACCGGGCTCGCGTGCGCGGATGCGTTCCGACAGCACCCGCGGCACGAACGTCGCGGGGAAGACCCACACGAAGCGCGCGAGCACCACCACGGCGAAGACCACGGCCGCGTACCAGGCCGCCTCCCCGCCGCCGAACTCGCCCAGCCCGCGCAGCACCACCGGCAGTTGCAGGCCGATCAGCGCGAACACCGACGACTCCAGTACGAAGGAGACCATCTTCCACACGGCCTCCTCCTGGAGCCGCGTCTCGAAATCCACCTGCCAGGAGCGGTGCCCCAGGTAGAGCGCGACCACCACGACCGCCAGCACTCCGGACGCCCCGAACTCCTCGGCCACCTGGTAGGCCACGAACGGGATGAGCAGCGACAGGGTGTTCTCCAGCAGCGGCGCGTCCCGCAGCCGGCAGCGCAGCCAGTGCAGCGGGATCATCAGCACCACCCCGACGCCGATACCGCCGAGCGCCGCCACCGCGAACTCGCGGATCCCGTCGGTCCAGGTCGCGCCCACCCCCGCGGCGGCGGCCACCGCCACCTTGTAGGCGGTGATCGCGGTGGCGTCGTTGACCAGCGACTCGCCCTGGAGGATCGTCGTGATCCGGTTCGGCAGGCGCAGCCGGCGGGCGATGGCGGTGGCGGCCACCGCGTCCGGCGGCGCGACCACCGCGCCCAGGACGAGCGCCGCCGCCAGCGGCAGGTCCGGGATGACCAGGTAGGCGACGTACCCGACGGCGACCGTCGCGAAGAGCACGTAGCCCACCGACAGCAGCGCCACCGGGCGCAGGTTGGCCCGCAGGTCGAGATAGGAGCTCTCCAGCGCCGCGGTGTGCAGCAGCGGGGGCAGCAGCAGCGGCAGCACGATGTGCGGATCGAGTGTGTAGTCCGGTACGCCCGGGATGTACGAGGCGGCCAGCCCCGCCACGACGAGCAGCAGCGGCCCGGGCACGGGCGTGCGCCGGGCGGCCCCGGCGACCGCCGCGCTCCCCGCGACCAGCAGCAGTAGTGGCATCACGTCCATCGGCCTCGCCCGTCCCGTCCCGTCCTACCGTGGCCGGCCGGTGCCGTCCCCGGTCGCCGCCGCGGGCACCCGTGCCACGCCCGCTCCGGCGATCTAACCTGGCAATCATGAGCGAGTGCCCGCATGTTCCCGAACTGCCGCGCCCCGAGCCGGCCGCGCTGAGCGCCACCTGCCCCGAGTGCGAGGCCGTCGGCAGCCATCCCGTACAGCTGCGGCTGTGCCTGGTGTGCGGGCACGTCGGCTGCTGCGACTCCTCGCCGTACCGGCACGCCACGGGCCACTACGCGGCGACCGGCCACGCGGTCATGCGGTCGTACGAGCCGGGCGAGAGCTGGCGGTGGTGCTTCGTGGACGAGGCCGTGGTCTGAGCCGCGCGGCGGGCACCGGGCCCGCGGACCGGATGTCAGTGCCGCCCGCTAGCCTTCAGGCATGATCCGCACCGCGACGGTCGACGACGTGCCCGTCATCCACACGATGATCCGCGAGCTGGCCGAGTACGAGCGCGCCCGGGAGTCCGCGAGGGCGACCGAGGCACAGCTGCGCGAGGCCCTCTTCGGGGAGCATCCGGCGGCGTTCGCGCTCATGGCCGAGGACGCCGGGAGCCCGGTCGGCTTCGCCCTGTGGTTCCGCAACTTCTCGACGTGGACGGGCACGCACGGTGTCTATCTGGAGGATCTCTACGTCCGGCCCGAGGCGCGCGGCGGCGGCCACGGCAAGGCGCTCCTGGCGGCCCTCGCGGAGATATGCGTGGAGCGCGGCTACGAGCGTTTCGAGTGGTCAGTCCTGGATTGGAATGAACCGTCCATCGGTTTTTACCGGTCGATCGGCGCCGCACCCATGGACGGATGGACCGTCTTCCGGCTCACTGGAGATGCACTGCACAACCTTGCGGGCGTCTCGAACGTCAACGCAGCGTAACTAGTTCCGATTTGGCAGTGCAGACCCCTAGCCACTGTCCGTACCCGTAGGCTTACAATGAGTGACAGTCGTGGGACTGCGGGACGTTGTGAGTCCCACCGTCGTACCGGAAGCCGGCGCTGCCTCTTCCGGGCGACATCGCCCCGCAGATCGCGATAGCGTCGCAGGCGAACCATGTGCCGCGCCGGATCGTTGTCCTTCTGACACCAGAAGGGGCCGCGACCGGCGCGAATATCAGCTCAACCAGCTTGTGTCACCTTGGAGGTGAGGGTGTCCCAGATCGCAGGCGAGCCCGGGAAGACCCAGGACTTCGTGGAAGTCCGGCTGCCCGCTGCGGGTGCCTACCTGTCGGTGCTGCGTACGGCCACGGCCGGCCTCGCAGCCCGCTTGGACTTCACCCTCGACGAGATCGAGGATCTGCGTATCGCCGTCGACGAGGCGTGCGCGATTCTTCTGCAACAGGCCGTGCCGGGCTCCGTACTGAGCTGCGTCTTCCGCCTGATCGACGACGCGCTGCAGGTGACCGTCTCGGCCCCGACGACCGACGGCCGCGCCCCCGAGCGCGACACCTTCGCCTGGACGGTGCTCTCCGCGCTGGCCGGCAAGGTCGACTCCACCGTCGCGGAGGACCGTACGGTCACCATCAGCCTGTACAAGGAGCGCGGCGCCGGTCCCGGACCGTCATGACCGAACAGGGGGCCCCGTGAAGGATCTTGAAAGCGGCACGCGGATGGCGCCCGGTACGGCCATCCCCGAGCAGCATCATGCCCGGCCGCAACCGGTGGGCGCGGATGACCACGGCGGCCGTTCGGACACGGCGGAGCAGGCAGAGCGGGCGGACCACATGGACCAGAGCGAGAACAAGCGGAACGAGCGCGATCCGCACACCCCGCACCACCCTCATGACCCTCACGACCCCCATGACCGCAGCGGCGCGCGGGCGATGTTCTACGAGCTCCGCAAGCTGCCCGACGGATCGGCGGAGCGCGCCGAGCTGCGCAACACGCTCGTGCGGATGCACCTGCCGCTCGTCGAGCACCTGGCCCGGCGCTTCCGGAACCGCGGCGAGCCGCTGGACGACCTGACCCAGGTCGCCACCATCGGTCTGATCAAGTCCGTGGACCGCTTCGACCCGGACCGTGGCGTGGAGTTCTCCACGTACGCCACGCCCACGGTCGTCGGTGAGATCAAGCGGCACTTCCGCGACAAGGGCTGGGCGGTCCGGGTGCCCCGCCGCCTCCAGGAGCTGCGGCTGTCCCTGACCACCGCGACCGCCGAGCTCTCGCAGCGGCACGGCCGCTCCCCCACGGTCCACGAGCTGGCCGAGCACCTCGCGATCTCCGAGGAGGAGGTCCTGGAGGGGCTGGAGTCGGCCAACGCGTACAGCACGCTGTCGCTGGACGTACCGGACACCGACGACGAGTCGCCGGCCGTCGCCGACACCCTGGGCGCCGAGGACGAGGCGCTGGAGGGCGTCGAGTACCGCGAGTCGCTCAAGCCGCTGCTGGAGGACCTGCCGCCGCGGGAGAAGAAGATCCTGCTGCTGCGCTTCTTCGGCAACATGACCCAGTCGCAGATCGCCCAGGAGGTCGGCATCTCCCAGATGCACGTCTCCCGCCTGCTGGCCCGCACCCTGGCCCAGCTCCGCGACAAGCTCCTGGTGGAGGAGTAGCCCGAAGCGCCCCCGAGCACCGCGAACGCCACCGCCCCGGCCGGATGACCCGAGCCGGGGCGTCGTGCGTGGGGGCCCGTGCGCCCGGGGCGGCAAGCCCCCTGCGGGAGCGAGGCCGGGCGCGCCCGTCTGCGGAACCGGACCGCACGGGCCCGCTTCCCGGGCCTCAGTCCCGCGGCGCGATCCCCAGCGCCTCGGTGGCCGTCGGGTTCACCAGCAGTCCGAGGACCGCGATCGCGACCACCGCCAGGCCGATACCGGCCGCGATCAGCGCGCCGCCGCCGTTGATCAGCGTCCAGGCCACCGGGAACGCCACGATCTGGGTGATCAGTGAGGGCCCGCGGCTCCAGCGACGCCGCAGCCACAGTCCGCGCGCGGCGACCAGCGGCAGCACCGCCAGTGCGAGCACGGTCAGGCCGCCCATCTCCGCCTGCCGCGGACTGTCGGGCGAACCGGCCAGCCCTTCGATGAGCATGTAGACGCCGAGAGCGGCCAGCGCCACACCTTCGACGGCGGTGAGCACCGCGGCGGCGCTGAGCCGGGCCGGCCGCGGGCCGCTGGGCCCGGGCGCGGCGGTGGCGGCCCTCTTTGCGCCCTTACCGTCCGCTACGGGCTTGCCGGCCTTCCCGGACTTTCCGCCCGGACCGGCCTTCGCGGCTCCGGCCTGCACGTTCTTCCCGTCCGGCTTGCTGCCCCGTGTCGCCCCGGCCTGCCGGGAGGGTCTGGCCGGCTTGGCCGCGGGCCGTTTCTGCTCACTGCTCACCCCTGCAGGGTAGCCCCGGGGCCCGCTCCGGACGGTGGGCAGGGAGTGAGTCGGGTACCGGCAAGTAGGTACCCTGCATCACATGCGCGCACTTCTCGTGGTCAATCCCGCAGCTACCACCACCAGTGCGCGTACGCGTGAAGTGCTCACCCACGCGCTGGCCAGCGACCTGAAGCTGGAGGTCGCCGAGACGCAGTACCGGGGGCACGCCCGGGACCTCGCACGGCAGGCGGCGGAGGGCGGCCAGATCGAGCTGGTCGTGGCGCTCGGCGGCGACGGCACGGTCAACGAGGTCGTCAACGGTCTGCTGACGCACGGCCCCGACCCCGACGGGCACCCGCGCCTGGCCGTCGTCCCCGGCGGCTCCACCAACGTCTTCGCGCGGGCCCTCGGCCTGCCGAACGACGTGGTCGAGGCGACCGGCGCCCTCCTGGACGCGCTGCGTGACGGCAGCGAACGCACGGTGGGGCTCGGCCTGGCCGCCGGCACGCCGGGTACGGAGGACGAGGGCGTACCGGCGCGCTGGTTCACCTTCTGCGCGGGCTTCGGCTTCGACGCGGGCGTGGTCGGCCGGGTCGAGCAGCAGCGGGAGCGGGGCAAGCGTTCGACGCACGCGCTCTACATGCGGCAGGTCCTGCGGCAGTACGTCGGCGAGTCGAACCGGCGGCACGGCACGATCACGCTGGAGCGCCCGGGCGAGGACCCGGTGGAACACCTGGTGATGTCGATAATCTGCAACACCGCTCCCTGGACCTACCTGGGCAATCGTCCGGTCTACCCGGCTCCGGAGGCCTCCTTCGACACGGCGCTGGACGTGTTCGCCCTGTCCAAACTGTCCGCATCCGCGGTGACCCGCTATGCGACCCAGCTGCTGGCGTCAACACCGGAGCGCGGCCCCCGGGGCAAGCATGTGGTCTCGCTGCACGACTTGACGGACTTCACCTTGCATTCGCAGGCGCCGCTGCCCTTCCAGATGGACGGTGACCACCTGGGGCTCCGTACGAGCGTGACGTTCACAGGCGTTCGCCGTGCACTGCGTGTGATTGTGTGAGCAGTAGGGCCTAAAGTCCTTTCAGTCGAACGTTTAGGCTGACTTCCACCCCCTAGAAGTACGGCTGTGACCTAGGCGACACCAAGGAATCAAAAAAAAGTTTCCGGAAGGGGTTGTATCCGCCGCCGAGGTTTGCGAGTCTCTTCATGGCGATCGGGACGGCCGTTTCTACCGGCCCCCTTGAGAGCCCGAATCCTCCTCCTCATTCTTCAGGACCGCACCAGTTCTCAACTGGGGTTCGGCCCTTCCCTTGTGGAGGGATTCGTGAAAGCGTTCACATTCACAAGCAACGATCCCGTCACACGAGGAGATGGAGCAGCCATGGACTGGCGTCACCGCGCCGTTTGCCGCGAGGAAGACCCCGAGCTCTTCTTCCCCATCGGCAACACCGGTCCTGCGCTGCTGCAGATCGAGGAAGCCAAGGCCGTCTGCCGCCGCTGCCCCGTCATGGAGCAGTGCCTGCAGTGGGCGCTTGAGTCCGGCCAGGACTCCGGCGTCTGGGGTGGTCTCAGCGAGGACGAGCGCCGCGCCATGAAGCGCCGTGCCGCTCGCAACCGGGCGCGCAACGCCAGCGCCTGACCGCCGGACGCCCCGTGGCCCCCGAGCCGCAGCGCGCAGTACCCCCGATGCTCCCCCAGCGCCCCGAGCGCCTGGGAGCTCCCCACGCAATGTGAGCTTTGAGCCCCGGACCGGATGGGTCCGGGGCTTACTGCTGTCCGGAGCCGGCCGTCTTCGAGGGCGCCTCCCGGCACCTGGCCGCCTACGGAGCCACCGCGGGGCGCCACGCCGCCGACCGCTTCCCGTCCCGGCACCTCGCCCCCTCTCCCCTGAAGGTACGGACCTCTTCTTCGCAGGTACGGACCTTCACCTCCCGAACGCCCCCAGTGACTTACCCCACCCCACCGTTGTCCATTCGCCGCCCGCGCCGTCACTCTTCCGTTACGTCGTTCTGCTGTGCGGCCATTCGGCGGAGCGGGGACACCGCGCGGACTTTCCTTCGGATTTCCCGAATTCCGTACCCGCGCCGCTCACTTGATGAGCGCCCCCTTCATCGGTGCCCCTTCACCGGTACGCCCCGTCAGTGCTTCTCGGCACGTACGGGAATGTCGAGAATCACCTGAGTACCCCGTTCGGCCCCGGGCACCATGTCGAACTTTCCGCCCAACTCGCCCTCCACGAGCGTGCGTACGATCTGCAGCCCGAGATTCCCCGCCCGGTGCGGGTCGAACCCGTCCGGCAGGCCGCGGCCGTTGTCCTGCACCGTGACCAGCAGGCGGGGCTCCGTACGGCTGCCGCCGCGTACCGCGCCCACCTCGACGGACCCCTGGTCACCTGGGACGAAGGCGTGTTCGAGGGCGTTCTGGAGGACCTCCGTGAGGACCATGGAGAGCGGCGTGGCGACCTCGGCGTCGAGTATGCCGAAGCGGCCCGTACGGCGCGTGGTCACGGCGCCCGGCGCGATCTCGGCGACCATCGCCAGCACCCGGTCGGCGATCTCGTCGAACTCGACGCGCTCGTCGAGGTTCTGGGACAGCGTCTCGTGCACGATCGCGATCGAACCGACCCTGCGTACGGCCTCGTTGAGCGCCTCGCGGCCCTGCTCGGAGTCCATCCGGCGGGACTGGAGGCGCAGCAGGGCGGCCACCGTCTGCAGGTTGTTCTTCACCCGGTGGTGGATCTCCCGGATGGTGGCGTCCTTGGTGATCAGCTCCCGTTCGCGGCGCCGCAGTTCGGTGACGTCGCGCAGCAGGACCAGCGAACCGATGTGCGTGCCCTTGGGCTTGAGCGGGATGGCGCGCAGCTGGATCACCCCGTCCTCGCCCTCGACCTCGAACTCCCGCGGCGCCCAGCCGCTGGCCAGCTTGACCAGGGCCTCGTCGACGGGGCCGCGGGCGGGCGCCAGTTCGGCGGTGGCCTGGCCGAGGTGGTGTCCCACGAGGTCGGCGGCGAGGCCGAGGCGGTGGTAGGCCGACAGGGCGTTCGGGCTGGCGTACTGGACGACGCCGTCGGCGTCCAGCCGGATCAGCCCGTCGCCGGCCCGCGGCGAGGCGTCCATGTCGACCTGCTGGCCGGGGAAGGGAAAGGATCCTGCGGCGATCATCTGGGCGAGGTCGGAGGCGCTCTGGAGGTAGGTGAGTTCCAGCCGGCTCGGCGTCCGTACCGTCAGCAGGTTGGTGTTCCGTGCGATGACGCCCAGCACCCGGCCCTCGCGGCGCACCGGGATCGACTCGACCCGTACCGGCACCTCCTCGCGCCACTCGGGGTCGCCCTCACGTACGATCCGTCCCTCGTCCAGGGCGGAGTCGAGCATCGGACGGCGGCCCCGTGGAACGAGATGCCCGACCATGTCGTCCTGGTAGGAGGTCGGCCCCGTGTTGGGCCGCATCTGGGCGACGGAGACGTACCGCGTGCCGTCGAGGGTGGGCACCCACAGCACCAGATCGGCGAAGGAGAGGTCGGAGAGCAGCTGCCACTCCGAGACCAGCAGGTGCAGCCACTCCAGGTCGGAGTCGCTGAGGGCGGTGTGCTGGCGTACGAGATCGTTCATGGAGGGCACGCCCTGGAGCCTACCGGCGTACGGTGTAGGTGTTGTCCTCGCAAGGCCATGGACAGATCTGAATGGTCTAGTCCACAATGAGTCGGTATCGCACCCCGCGAGGGGCGGCCCCCGGGCCCCGCGGTACCGGCACCAGACTTCGAGAACCTCCAGAGACCTCCACTCTCCCCGCACAGGAGAGTGGACAGAGGCCCGAGCGCTCTCTGCCCTGACTGCGCGACGGCCTCCGGTCGACCGGCCTCTGGGCGGGCGGATGTTCCTACCGCACGTGGGACGCCTCCTGCCGCCGGGCCGGCCGATGAAGCTCCGGGCTGCGGTGCCGGACAGGTTGAGGGTCCTGTCCCGGCGCCGCGGCCCGCGGGTGTCTCCGGCCCGCCGGTTCCGCTGCCCTTACGCCTTCTCTTCCGCCTTACGCCTTCCCTTCCGCCTCGGGGTCGCTCTTCCCCCGCGGCCAGGCGGCCATCGCCAGCTCGGCGACCCGCTCCAAGGTCGTACGGTCCGCGCCGTCCCGCGCCTGCTGCGACATGCCCTGGAGCACGGTCACGCCATAGGCCGCGAGGGCGTGCGTGTCGGTGCCGGCAGGCAGCTCACCGGCCTCGACGTCCCCCCGGACCCGCTCCTCCAGCAGCTCCACGGTCCGGGCGCGGCGCTCCTGGAGGCTGTGCATGACGTCCTCGGACTGGACCGTGCAATTGGTGGCGGCCGTGATGATCATGCAGCCGCGCGGATAGCCCGGGAGGGTGTGGAAGGCCGCCGCCTCGTGCAGCATCCGCGCCACGGCCCGGCGGGCGGTCGGCTCCTCGGCGAGGGCGCGGCCGGAGAAGGCGCCGAAGTCCCGGACGTACGCCTCGACCGCCTCCTCGAACAGCGTCCGCTTGTCCCCGAACGCCGCGTACAGGCTGGGCGCCTTGATGCCCATCGTCTCGGTGAGATCGGCGATGGAGACGGCTTCGTAGCCGTGCTCCCAGAAGGCCCGCATCGCCTGCTCCAGGGCCGTCTCGCGGTCGAAGGACCGGGGCCGCCCGCGCTGTGCGCGCTGTTTCGTCGCCATGCACAGATTCTATAGCGCTCGCTACGGAAACCCTGCTACGGTTCTTTCTATAGCAACCGCTAAAGAAAGGGGGGCGCGGCCATGGGCGTGCTCACGGGCAGGACAGCGCTGGTCACGGGCGGCAGCAGGGGCATCGGCCGGGCGATCGCCGAGCGACTGGGACGGGACGGCGCACTGGTCGCGGTGCATTACGGGCGCGACGAGGCAGCGGCGAAGGAGACGGTGGCGGCGATCGAGGAGACGGGCGGCCGGGCCTTCGCCATCCAGGCCGAGCTGGGCGTACCGGGCGATGCCGCCGCCCTGTGGTCCGCGTTCGACGCGCAGGCGGACGGCCTGGACATCCTGGTCAACAACGCCGGCACGGCCGGCCGGCGCGCCGCTCTGCCGGATGTGACCGAGGAAGACTTCGACCAGGTCTTCGCGGTCAACACGAAGGCCCCGTTCTTCGTCACCCAGCTGGGTCTGGAGCGTCTGCGCGACGGCGGCCGCATCATCAACATCTCGACGGTCCTCACCCACGGCGCCGCCGCTCCCGAGCTGATCGCCTACTCCATGACCAAGGGCGCCATCGACGTCTTCACCTCGACCCTCGCCAAGGACCTCGGCCCCCGCGGCATCACGGTCAACGCGGTCGCCCCGGGCGTGGTCGACACGGACATGAACGCGGGCTGGCTCCGCAACGATCCCGCCGCATGGCGGACATCCGAGGAGATATCCCCCCTGGGCCGGGTCGGCGACCCCCGCGACATCGGTGACATCGTCGCCTTCCTCGCCTCGGACGACAGCCGCTGGATCACCGGTCAGTGGATCGATGCGGCGGGGGGTGCGCTGCTCTGACGGACGCGGGCCGACGGCCTACGCCTCCTCTCTCAGCCGTGCCCAGGTGTGGGTGTCCAGGCTGTCGTGAGGGCCGAGGCGGGAGAGTTCCGTGCCGTCGCGTCCGAGAGCCACGATGCGGGGGCGAGTGCCCCGGCCCAGGTGGGCGGCCGTCCAGACGACGATGAGTCTGCGCCGGCCGGGTGCGGCGGTCCGGCGGTCGCCGACCAGACGGCCGCCGACGAGACGGCCGCCGACGAGACGGCCGCCGACGAGACGGTCGCCGACGAGAAGACGGGCGACCTCCTGCCCTACGTGGATCCCGGCCCAGCAGATGTACGGACCCACGGCCGCGGAGTGTGACGGGTCCTGACGACGGGTGTGGCTGAGCGCACCTCCGCCGGAGCCGACATCGAGCATGCCGGTGTCGACGGGCTCCTCCACCGGGCCACTGCCGCCGCCGCCCACATACCTCCACCGCCCTTCGTACCGCTCAAGGAGCACGGTCTGCTCACGTGCCCCGGCGGACTTCGGGCGCCACACGATCCGGACCGCACCGACACCGGCGGTGGTGTCGGCATCGGCCGAGACGACCGTCAGCACCCGCCGCGGCAGCCGGCGCGGCTGCGGCTCCGCCCCTGCCAGGACGCGCCGCACCATTCCGGGGAACAGCGCCTCCGCCCATCGCCCCACCCAGAGGTCGAGCCACCCCATCCGCATACGCCTGCCGTACCCGACGAAGAAGGAGGGCCCTTTCTGGGGATCGGACGTCAATGGGTCTCCGTGATCTTGGCCAGGGAGCGGGGGGCGTCGGGGTCCTGGCCTCGGGCGAGGGTCACTTCGTAGGCGAGCATCTGGAGGGGGAGGATTTCGAGGATCGGCTGGAGTTCTTCGGCCACACCGTCGGTGGGCAGGGCGAAGCCGGCCGCGGCCCGCCCGACCTCGGTGTGGCTGCCGATGACGACCAGGTCGGCGCCGCGGTCGCGCAACCGCTCCAGGACAGGCTGCAGCGCCTCGCCGCCCTTGCCGTCGGTGACGATCGCGATCACCGGGGAGATGTTGTCGACCATGGCGAGCGGGCCGTGCAGGAGGTCGGCGCCGGAGTAGGAGAGGGCCGGGATGTAGCTGGTCTCCATGAGTTTCAGGGCGGCTTCCTTGGCCGTCGGGTAGCCGTAACCACGGGAGGTGAGCACCATGCGCTCCGCGAAGCGGTAGCGGGCGGCGAGGGCCTTGACCTCGTCGTGGCGGGCGAGGACGGACTCGGCGAGGTCCGGCAGCGCCTTGGCGGCCAGGTCGCCCGCCGCGTGCGGGCCGGGGTGGCCCCAGCTGTCGCGCAGGCCGTCGACGAAGAGGTAGAGGGCGAGGAGTTCGGCGGTGTACGTCTTCGTGGCGGGCAGGGCGCGTTCCGGGCCGGCCAGGATGTCGATGTGGAACTCGCTGACGCCGGCGAGTGCGGAGCCGGCGTTGTTGGTCACCGCGAGGGTGATCGCGCCGGCCTCGCGGGCGGCCCGGGTGGACGCGACGAGGTCGGGCGAGCCGCCGGACTGGCTGACCGTGACGACCAGGCAGTCCGTGAGGTCGGGCCGGGCCCCGTAGGCGGTGGTCGTGGACATGGAGGTGAGGCCGCAGGGTTTGCCGAGGCGCACTTCGAAGAGGTACTTGGCGTAGAGCGCCGCGTTGTCCGACGTGCCGCGTGCGGTGAACAGGACGAACCGCGGCCGGCGGGCGGCGACCTGCTCGGCGACGGTGCGGATGCGCGCTGCGCCCTCGGCGAGGATGCGGCGCAGGACGTCGGGCTGTTCGGCCATCTCGGCGGCCATGTGGCGGCCGGGGCGCCGGTCGTCGGGGGTGTCGTTCCGTGTGCGGTTCACCGTGCCGGGCATGCTGACCGCCTTCCGGGGACCGTCGTACCTGCCTGTCGCTCGCGCGGCGTCCGGCGGAGCTCCTGTGCGCGTCCGCCGCACACCCGTCATGCGTACCCAGCCGCTCGGCGCGTACCCCGCCGCTCGGCGCGTACCCCGCCGCTCGACGGGTACCCCGCCGCGCGGCACGGACCGGTCCGCCCCACGGCCCCGCGCCCACCCACGGCCCGCCCCCGCCCCACGGTCCGCACCCGCCCCGCCTCCCCGCCCCCGCGGCCCGCCGCCGCCCTCCACCGCCCTCTACCGCCCGCACCGCTCTCCCGCGGTTCCCCCACTGTTCAGTCGCGGGTCGCCTGATGCCGCCGGGGGCGGAGGGGCCCGCTCTGGTAGATTGGTCTATACCACACGAGTCCATTCTCCAGATCGGCAGGCAAAGCGTGGAAGTTGTCATCGTCCCGGACGCCAAGGCAGGCGGCGAGCTGATCGCGGAGGCCATGGCCGCCCTGGTGCGCCGTAAGCCCGAGGCGCTGTTGGGTGTGGCCACTGGATCGACTCCGCTGCCCGTCTACGAAGCGCTGGCGGACAAGGTCCGCGGCGGGGGCGTGGACGTCTCGCGGGCCCGCATCTGCCAGCTCGACGAGTACGTCGGGCTGCCGGCCGGGCACCCCGAGTCGTACCGCTCCGTGGTGCTGCGCGAGGTCGTCGAGCCGCTGGGGCTCGGCGAGGACGCGTTCATGGGGCCCGACGGCACCGCCGAGGACGTGCAGGCGGCCTGTGAGGCGTACGACCGTGCGCTGGCCGAGGCCGGCGGCGTGGACCTCCAGCTGCTGGGCATCGGCACCGACGGGCACATCGGCTTCAACGAGCCGTGCTCCTCGCTGGCGTCCCGTACCCGCATCAAGACGCTGACCCAGCAGACCCGGGAGGACAACGCCCGGTTCTTCGACAGCCTGGAGGAGGTGCCGCACCACGTCATCACCCAGGGCATCGGCACCATCCTGGAGGCCCGCCACCTGGTGCTGCTCGCCACCGGCGAAGGCAAGGCGGACGCCGTGGCGCAGTCCGTGGAGGGCCCGGTCTCGGCGCTCGTACCGGCCTCGGCGCTCCAGCTGCACCCGCACGCCACGGTCGTGGTGGACGAGGCCGCCGCGTCCAAGCTCAAGCTGGCGGACTACTTCCGCGCCACGTACGCCGCCAAGCCGGAGTGGCAGGGGCTGTAGACCGAACACGGACAGCGGACCCACAAACCCGCGACCCCGCGGCCCCGCAGACCCGCGACCTCGCGGATCCGCAGACCCCGCCAACCCGCGGCCCCGCAGACCCCGCCAACCCGCGACCTCGCGGATCCGCAGACCCGCGGACCCGCAGATCCCGCAACCCCGGCGCAGATCCCGCAAACCGGCGACCCCGCGGCCCCGCAGACCGTGCACTGCGGACAGCACACTGGCGGCCGGCAAACCGCCATGAACACGGCTTGGCCGGGGTGCCCCCACAGGCACCCCGGCCAAGCCGTGTCGTACGCCGGCCGGAAAGCCCCGGCCGGCCAGGGGAACCCCTCGCCAGGGGAATGCCCTCGCCGGTCGCGGTACCCCCAGCCATGTGTCCCGCCGGGCCGCGGCTCCCCTTCCGCGGCCCGGCGGGGGTTCAGTCGCCCGCGATGACCTCCGCGGCGGCGCGGCCGCAGACGCGGGCCGCGCCGTGGGTGGCGATGTGCAGGGCGCCGCGCGGGGGCGCCTGCGGGAGGCCCATCTCGACGACCACCGTGTCCGGGCGGGCGTCGAGCAGGGCGTCGAGGGCGTCGGTCATCCAGGCGTGCCGGTGGGCGTCGCGTACGACGGCGACGATCCGCCGCTCCCCCGCGGCCCGCAGCACCTCGGCGATCCGGGCGGCCGTCCCGGCCGTGCCGTTGTTCCCGTACGTCCCCGTCTCCGTCCCGGGCACCAGGCGCGCCAGTTCGGCCGCGACGCCCCAGGGGGTCTCGTCGCCGACGGCGATGTTGGCGACGGGGGTGAAGGCCGCGACGTAGGCGGGCGCGGTGAGGGGCTCGTACGGGCCGTTGCGGGTGATGCGCAGGGCGCGGCGGGCCGCGACGAGGCCGGCCTCGGGTGCGGGCGCGACCCCTCGCTCCCCAGGGAGGGCCCCCGGTGCCGCGCCCGCACTCCGGGTCCACCGTGCCAGCGCACGGACCCGCGCCGCCGCGTCGGCGAGCCGCTTCTCCGACAGCTCTCCGTCACGTACCGCCCTCACCAAGGCGTCACGCAGCCGCAGCACGGTGGCTTCGTCGGCCAGTCCCCCGCCGACACAGATGGCGTCCGCACCGGCCGCGATGGCCAGGACGCTGCCCCGCTCGATGCCGTACGTCGCGGAGATGGCCTGCATCTCCATGCCGTCGGTGACGATCAGCCCGTCGAAGCCCAGGCCGCCCTCGGAGGCGGGCGCGCGCAGCAGGCCGGTGAGCACGTTGCGGCTCAGGGTGGCGGGCAGGGTGCCGTCCAGGGCCGGGAGCAGGATGTGCGCGCTCATCACGGCCTTGGTGCCGGCCGCGATGGCGGCCCGGAAGGGCACCAGTTCGCGTTCCTGGAGGGTGCGCAGTCCGGCGGCGATGCGCGGTACGTCGTGGTGGGAGTCGACGGCGGTGTCGCCGTGGCCGGGGAAGTGCTTGGCGCAGGCGGCGACGCCGGCGGACTGGAGCCCTTCGACGTACGCGGCGGTGTGCCGGGCGACCAGCTGGGGGTCGGCTCCGAAGGACCGGACGCCGATGACCGGGTTGGACGGGTTGGAGTTGACGTCGGCGGACGGCGCCCAGTTCAGGTTGACGCCGCATTCGGCGAGGCGGCGGCCCAGTTCGCGGGCCACGTCGTGGGTGAGCCGGGTGTCGTCGACCGCGCCCAGGGCGAGGTTGCCGGGGAAGGAGGAGCCGCCGCGTACTTCGAGGCGGGTGACGTCGCCGCCCTCCTCGTCGATGGCGACGAGGATGTCCTCGCGTTCGGCCCGCAGCTGGGCGGTGAGCGCGGCGAGCTGTTCGGGTGAGGCGACGTTGCGTCCGAACAGGCCCACCGAGGCGAGGCCCTCGCCGAGCCGGCGCAGCAGCCAGTCGGGGGCCGAGGTGCCGGTGAATCCGGGCTGGAGGACGGTGAGCGCGTCGCGGGTGAGGGTGTCGGCGGGGTGCAGGAGGGTCGTCATGGCGCGCGTCATCCCTTCACTGCGCCGGCGGTCAGTCCGCTGACCGCCTTGCGCTGCAGGAACAGGAACAGGACCAGGATGGGTACGGCGAAGATGGAGGCGGCGGCCATCGTGGCGCCCCAGTCGTCGCCGAACTGGCTCTGGAACTGCGAGAGCCACAGCGGCAGCGTGCCCTTGTCCGGCTCCTTGTTGAGCACCAGCACGAGGGGGAATTCGTTCCACGCGGTGATGAAGCCGAACAGCGAGGTGGCCATCAGGCCGGGCGCCAGCAGCGGGAAGATGATCTTCACGAACGCCTGGCTGCGGGTGCAGCCGTCGACCATCGCGGACTCCTCCAGCTCCTTGGGCACGGCGGCGACGTAGCCGCGCAGCGTCAGGAGGGTGAAGGGCAGCACCATGAGCATGTAGAAGAAGGTCAGCGGCACCAGGCTGTTCAGCATGTCGGCGTCGCGCACGATCATGTAGACCGAGATGACCAGGACCTCCCAGGGCGCCATCTGGGCGACCATGAAGGTCAGGATGATCCCCTTGCGGCCCTTGAAGCGCATCCGCGCGATGGCGAAGGAGCCGCACAGCGCGATCAGCAGGGAGAGGCCGACCGCCAGCACGGTGACGGTGACGGAGTTGCCCACCAGCGTCCAGAAGTTCGGGGCGTTCACGGCGGTCGAGAAGTGCTCGAAGGTGCCGTGGAACGGGAACCACACCGGGTCCTCGGTGATGATGTCGCCGTTCGGCTTGAAGGCCGTGGTGAACATCCAGTACACGGGGAAGACGAAGCCGAGGGCGAGCACGATCGCCGCGGCGTTGGGCCAGATGCGGCCGAGCAGTGAGCGGTTCACAGCTCGTCCTCCTCTTGCTTCAGGGTCAGTCGCAGGTAGTACGCGGTCATGGCGAGCAGGACGACGATCGTCAGCAGCGAGATCGCCGCGCCCATGCCGAAGTGGAGGTTGCCGACGCCTTCGGTGAAGGCGTAGATCGGCAGGGTCTCGGTGAGCCGGTCCGGGCCGCCCTCGTTGATCGCGAAGATCTGCGGGAACGCCTTGAAGACCCAGATGACCTCAAGGAACGTCGTCGCCAGGAAGAACGGCTTGAGGAAGGGGAAGGTGACGCTGGTGAAGACCTTCCAGGTGCCGGCGCCGTCCATCCGGGCGGCCTCGTACAGCTCCTTGGGGATGGTGGTGGTCGCGGCGTAGAGGTTCAGGGCCACGAACGGCAGCGACTGCCAGACGATCAGTACGGTGATGACGAAGAAGGTGGACAGCTGGCTGCCGACCCAGTCGTAGTGCCGCATGGAGTGCCAGCCCAGCGCGTCCAGCACCCAGTTCACGACGCCGTAGCGGGCGTCGAAGAGCCACTGGAAGACGGTGGTGGCGGCGATGGCGGGCATCGCCCAGGTCAGTACGAGCGCGACGGACAGCGTCAGGCGCATCTTCTTGCCGAGTCGGGCCAGCAGCAGGCCGATCAGCACGCCCAGCACCATGATCAGGGTGACGTTGACGGCGGTGAAGACGATGGTGCGGAGGGTGACCCGCCAGAACTGCTCGCCGCCGAGGATCTCGGCGTAATTGCCGAATCCGCGCCACTCGGTGAGGTGCTGGATCAGCTGCTTCATGTTCAGGTTCTGGAACGAGATGATCAGGTTCCGCACCATGGGCCAGCCCAGGAAGACCGCGGTGGCGGCCAGGGCCGGGATCAGCAGCAGGTAGGGGGCGCTTCTGGCGGCCCGGCCGGTCCCGCGGCCGCGTCCGGGCGGCGGCGGGGCGCCGCCTTTGCCGATCCGCGGCGCGGAGTCCTTGACCGCGTCCTCGATCTGCACTGACATGTCCCGCTCCCCATCACCTGGTCGTGCTCACGCTGGTCGGTTCCGTACGGGGGCCGGGACGGCCGGCTCCCGTACGGAACCCGTACGGTGGCGGCCCCCGCGACCAGGCCGCGTCTTTCGGATCATCCTGGGCCCGGCTGATCCGAAAGACACGACCTGGCGTCGCGGGGACCGCGTTCACTGGTGCCGAGGCGTGCCGCGCGGTTCCGTACGGACCGGATCGCGGGGCACGCCGCCGGTCACTGCTTCTGGGCGAGCCGCTTGTTGATCTCGCCTTCGACGTCCTTGGCGGCGTCCGCCGGGGCCTTGCCGTTGAGCACCGCGGTCATGTAGCTCTTGATCGGGTTCGGGGTGTTCTCGACCTGGGCCCACTCGGGGATCAGCGGGGTGGTGCCGCCGGCCTTGGCGGCGCCGGGCGCGGCGGCCTCGGCGGCCGGGTTGCCCTTGGCGGCGTCCGCGAGGTCGGGGGACTTCGGGCTCCAGCCGACCTCCTTGACCATCTGCGCGTCGTTCTTCTTGGACAGCGCGACCTTCAGGAACTCCTTGGCCAGTTCCTGGTTCTGGCCGCCGCCGGCGACGGCGAAGTTGGAGCCGCCGAGGAAGACGCCCTCGGGCTTGTCGGCGGTCTCACCCGGGATGGGGAAGAAGCCGATGTCGTCCTTGATGGCCGGGTTGGCCTTCACGGCCGTGGGGCCCTCGTAGCCCATGGCGATGATGGCGCCGGTCTTGCCCTTGGAGAAGATCTCCGCCTGCTGCGGGGTGGCCTCGTCCTTGTTCTTGGGGGCGGTGCTGAAGGCCTGGTACTGCTTGTAGATGTCCATGGCCTTGGAGATCTTGGGGTCACCGAGGTTGGAGACCCACTTGCTGCCTTCCTTCTTGACCAGGTCGGCACCGGTCCCGATGGTCAGGCCGTCGAAGAAGTACCAGTTCTGGCCGGGGAGGTAGAGCGGCTCGGCGTCGGTCTTCTGCTTGATGGTGTCGAACGCCTTGAAGAGCTCGGCGCGGGTCTTGGGCAGTTCCTTGATGCCCGCCTGGGCCCAGATCTTCTTGTTGTACATCACGACGCGGTTGCCCGCGTACCAGGGGAGGGCGTACTGCTTGCCGTCGGCCATGGCCGCCTTGTTGAAGGAGTCGGACCAGTCCTTGCCGATCTCCTTCTTCAGGTCGCCCAGGTCCGCGAGCGCGCCGGCCTTGGCGTACGCGGCGGTCTGGGTGTTGCCGATCTCGACGACGTCGGGCGGGCTGTCCTCGGAGAGGGCGGTGGTCAGCTTCTGCTGGATGCCGTTCCACTGCTGGACGCGGAATTCGACCGTGGCGCCGGTCTTCTTCTTGAAGTCCTCGGAGACCTGCTTGGTCCACTGGGCCGGGTTGGAGCCGTCCATCACCCAGACGATGAGCTTCTTGCCCTTGAAGTCCGAGGCCCCCGCCGACTTGCTGTCGCCGGACCCACAGGCAGCGACACTCACCAACATTCCCGCGACTGCCGTCGCCGCTATGAGTCCACGCTTCATTGCGCTCTCCCCTGAAAACCGTGAGTGGTCTTTAATGGTTTAGACCAGTGCCCGCAGCTTGGCCTAGACCTTTTGGGGTGTCAAGGGTGTATAAGAGTCGCTGTCAGGTCCGTTACCGGACCGACATCTGGGGCCTGTCGCCGCGGTAGCGGCGTCCGTCCGCAGGGCAGACGCTACGTTGGCGTCAGGCCTGCGAGCGGGCACGGACCAGCAAGGGAGCATCGGGATCTCACCCGTGCCACGATGAGCCGCTACGTACGGAGGAGCCGGTGACGGCAGCGCGACAGGAGTCGGAAAGGCGGGTCATGGAGACCGACGGGGGCAGTGCGGACAACGGCGGCGGCGCACGCACCGCCCGTGTGCCCAAGTACTACCGCCTCAAGCGCCACTTGCTGGAGATCACCGAGACGCTGCCCCCGGGCACGCCGGTCCCTCCGGAGCGGACCCTCGCGGCGGAGTTCGACACATCCCGTACGACGGTACGCCAGGCCCTCCAGGAACTGGTCGTCGAGGGACGGCTGGAACGCATCCAGGGCAAGGGTACGTTCGTCGCCAAGCCCAAGGTCTCCCAGGCCCTGCAACTGACCTCCTACACCGAGGACATGCGGGCCCAGGGCCTGGAGCCGGCCTCGCAGCTGCTGGACATCGGCTACGTCACCGCCGACGACCGGCTGGCCGGCCTGCTGGACATAGCGGCCGGCGGCCGCGTGCTGCGGATCGAGCGGCTGCGGCTGGCCAGTGGCGAGCCGATGGCCATCGAGACCACCCACCTGTCGGCGAAGCGCTTCCCCGCGCTGCGCCGCAATCTCGTCAAGTACGCCTCGCTCTACACGGCGCTGTCCGAGGTCTACGACGTCCGGCCCGCCGAGGCGGAGGAGACCATCGAGACGTCGCTGGCCACCCCGCGTGAGGCCGGTCTGCTCGGTACGGACGTGGGCCTGCCGATGCTGATGCTCTCCCGGCACTCGCTGGACGCCGAGGGCGCGCCGGTGGAGTGGGTGCGCTCGGTCTACCGCGGCGACCGGTACAAGTTCGTGGCCCGGCTGCGGCGCCCGGCCGACTGACGGAAGCCGGGCCCGGGACGTGCGGTCCGCACCCGCGGCCGTACGTCCCGGGCCCGACGCACCGCCGGCCGGGGTATGGCGCGAGCCGCCCTCCTGCCTCTACGGTCCTTCCGTCGTCGCGTCGACGGGAGGACGTACAGGTGCGCCCTACAGGCCGGACCCGAAGCGCCGCCAATCCCCGGAAGATCGCCCTGTGGACGGCCGTGGCGCTGGTCGGCGCGGCCGGCTGGACGCTGCTCGCGCTGTCCCGCGGCGAGCAGGTCTCGGCGGCCTGGATGGTGGCCGCCGCCCTCGGCTCGTACGCCATCGGCTACCGCTTCTACGCCCGCTTCATCGCCACCCGCGTGCTCCGCGTCGACCGGACCCGGGCCACCCCCGCCGAGCGGCTGAACGACGGCGTGGACTTCCACCCCACCGACCGGCGGGTGCTGCTCGGCCACCACTTCGCGGCCATCGCGGGCGCCGGGCCGCTGGTCGGGCCGGTGCTGGCCGCCCAGATGGGGTATCTGCCCGGCACCATCTGGATCATCGTCGGCGTGGTGTTCGCGGGTGCCGTGCAGGACATGGTGGTGCTGTTCTTCTCCACCCGGCGCGACGGCCGGTCGCTGGGCCAGATGGCGCGCGAGGAGATCGGGGTGGTCGGCGGGGCCGCCGCGCTGCTCGCCGCCTTCGCCATCATGATCATTCTGCTGGGCGTGCTGGCACTGGTCATCGTCAACGCGCTGGCGCAGTCCCCGTGGGGCACCTTCTCCATCGGCATGACCATCCCGATCGCCCTGCTGATGGGCTTCTACCTGCGCGTGCTGCGCCCGGGCCGGGTCACCGAGGTCTCCCTGATCGGCGTCGCGCTGCTGCTCCTCGCGCTGGTCGCGGGCCGCTGGGTGGCCGACTCCTCGTGGGCCGGCACCTTCACGCTGGAGCCGAAGACGCTGGTGATCTGGCTGGTGGCGTACGGGTTCATCGCGTCCGTCCTGCCGGTGTGGACGCTGCTGGCGCCCCGCGACTACCTCTCCACCTTCATGAAGATCGGCACGATCGGGCTGCTGGCGGCCGGCGTGCTGGTCACGCTGCCGAACCTGAAGATGGACGCGGTCACCCACTTCGCCGGGCGCGGTGACGGTCCGGTCTTCGCGGGCTCGCTCTTCCCGTTCGTCTTCATCACCATCGCCTGCGGCGCGCTCTCCGGCTTCCACGCCCTGATCTCCTCCGGCACCACGCCCAAGATGGTGCAGAAGGAGACCCAGATCCGCATGATCGGCTACGGGTCGATGCTCATGGAGTCGTTCGTCGCGGTGATGGCGCTGGTGGCGGCGTCGATCATCGACCCCGGGCTGTACTTCGCGATGAACGCGCCGGCCGGCGTCATCGGCGACACCGTCCAGTCGGCCTCCCAGGCCGTCGCACACTTCGGGTACAGCATCTCCCCCGACCAGTTGGCGGCCGCGGCCAAGGCGGTGGAGGAGCACACCCTGCTGTCCCGTACGGGCGGTGCGCCCACCCTCGCCGTGGGAGTCGCGGACATCTTCTCGCGGGCGTTCGGCGGTGCCGGGATGAAGGCGTTCTGGTACCACTTCGCGATCACGTTCGAGGCGCTGTTCATCCTCACGGCGCTGGACGCGGGCACCCGGGTGGGCCGCTTCATGCTCCAGGACATGCTGGGCAACGTCTACAAGCCGTTCCGCAGGGTGAGTTGGAAACCGGGGCTGGTGTTGTGCAGCGCGGCCGTGGTGGCACTGTGGGGTTACTTCCTGTGGGTCGGCGTGCATGAGCCGCTCGGCGGCATCAACCAGCTCTTCCCGGTCTTCGGCATCGCCAACCAGCTCCTGGCGGCGGTCGCGCTGACCGTCTGCACGACCCTGCTGGTGAAGTCCGGCCGCCTCAAGTGGGCGTGGATCACCGGCATTCCGCTCGCCTGGGACGCCACCGTGACGCTGACCGCGAGCTGGCAGAAGGTCTTCTCCGGTGATCCCAAGGTCGGGTTCTTCACCCAGCGCGCGGTCTACCAGGACGCCGTCGACGCCGGGAAGGTGCTGCCGCCCGCCAAGAACATGAGCGACATGCACACAGTTGTCACCAACTCCACGGTGGACGGCGTGCTGTCGGCCGTCCTCGCCCTGCTGATCGTCGTGGTGATCGCGGACGCGGCCCGGGTGTGCGTACGCCACCTGCGCGACCCGGCCGCGTCCCGGCTGAGCGAAGCCCCGTACGTCAGGTCGGCGATCGTCGCGCCCGCCGGGCTGGTGGCCTCCAAGGAGGAGAAGGCGGAGCTGGCGGCGGCGGAGCGGGGCGGGTCGTGAGCGGAGGGCCGGCGGTGGCCGCGGTCCGGCGCGGGCTGCGCTGGATCCGCTGGTACGTACGGGAATTGACCGGCGAGAGCGCGTACGAGCGCTACGTCGCACAGGTCCGGCAGCACGCGCCCGACGCGCCGGTTCCCAGCCGCCGGGAGTTCGAGCGACGGCGGGCCGCCGCGCGCGAGGGCGACCCCCGCTCCGGCTTCCGCTGCTGCTGAGCCGGCGGGGCGCCGACGGCCGGGACGGCGGGTGGCCGCGGCCCCGCCGCTCGGCGTCGTTGCCGTACCGATATGCGGACAGGTAGTGACGCGCGCAACTTCCCTGGCTTAGATTTCCTGCCCATTACACGCGTGATCACCAAGGGACCGCCAGGGAACGGAGCCACGGCCATGCCAGAGCCGTCCGAATCAGCCGGAACACCAGCGGGCAGAGCCGCCCCGGTCGTCACGCCCACGCGCGTGATCGCCGGGCTGTGCCTGGTCGCGCCCTTCGTGGCGATGCTGTGGGTGAGCTCGTACGCCAAGGTGGAGCCGACGCTCATCGGCATCCCGTTCTTCTACTGGTACCAGATGCTGTGGGTGCTGATCTCGACCGCGCTCACCATGGTCGCCTACAAGCTGGTCCAGCGTGAGCAGCGGCTGCGCAAGGGGGGTGCGTCGCGGTGAAGGACGGCGTGAACGGCGTCGCGCTCGCCGTCTTCATCTTCTTCTTCGTGGCCGTGACGGTCATGGGCTTCCTGGCGGCGCGCTGGCGCAAGGCCGCGGAGTCCGACAACCTCGACGAGTGGGGGCTGGGCGGGCGCAGCTTCGGCACCTGGGTGACGTGGTTCCTGCTGGGCGGCGACCTGTACACCGCGTACACCTTCGTCGCGGTGCCCGCGGCGATCTACGCGGCGGGCGCGGCCGGCTTCTTCGCGGTGCCGTACACGATCCTCGTCTACCCGCTGATCTTCACCTTCCTGCCCCGCCTGTGGTCGGTCTCGCACAAGCACGGGTACGTCACCACCTCCGACTTCGTGCGCGGCCGGTTCGGCTCCAAGGGGCTGTCGCTGGCCGTGGCGCTCACCGGCATCCTCGCCACGATGCCGTACATCGCGCTGCAACTGGTCGGCATCCAGGCCGTGCTGGACGTGATGGGCGTCGGCGGCGGCGAGAACACCCACTGGTTCGTCAAGGACCTGCCGCTGCTGATCGCCTTCGGCGTGCTGGCGGCGTACACGTACTCCTCCGGGCTGCGGGCGCCCGCGCTGATCGCGTTCGTCAAGGACGGGCTGATCTACCTGGTCATCGCCGTCGCGATCATCTACATCCCGATCAAGCTGGGCGGTTTCGACCACATCTTCGCGGTCGCCCAGGACGCGTTCGCCCAGAAGAACCCGGCGACCGGCAAGCCGCGCGGGGAACTGGCCAGCGGGCCGAACGCGCAGTGGGCGTACGCGACGCTGGCCCTCGGCTCGGCGCTCGCGCTGTTCATGTACCCGCACTCGATCACCGCGACGCTGTCCTCCCGCAGCCGGAACGTGATCCGCCGCAACACCACCATCCTGCCGCTGTACTCCCTGATGCTGGGCCTGCTGGCGCTGCTCGGCTTCATGGCGGTGGCGGCCGGGATCAAGGTGCAGAACGGGCAGCTGGCCATCCCGCAGCTCTTCGAGGACATGTTCCCCGACTGGTTCACGGGCGTCGCCTTCGCCGCGATCGGCATCGGCGCCCTCGTCCCGGCCGCGATCATGTCCATCGCCGCGGCGAACCTGTTCACCCGCAACATCTACAAGGACTTCCTCAAGCCCGGCGCCACGCCCGCGCAGGAGCACAAGGTTGCCAAGCTGGTGTCACTGCTGGTCAAGGTCGGTGCGCTGGTCTTCGTCCTGACGATGGACAAGACCGTCGCGATCAACTTCCAGCTGCTGGGCGGCATCTGGATCCTCCAGACCATGCCCGCCCTGGTCGGCGGCCTGTTCACCCGCTGGTTCCACCGCTGGGCGCTGCTGGCCGGCTGGGCGGTCGGCATGGTCTACGGCACGCTCGCGGCGTACGGGGTGGCCAGCCCCACGCAGAAGCACTTCGGCGGCTCCAGCGCGGAGATCCCCGGCATCGGCGAGGTCGGGTACATCGGGCTGACCGCGTTCGTCCTGAACGTCCTGGTCACCATGGTCCTCACGGTGATCCTGCGCGCCACGAAGGCCCCGGACGGCGTCGACGAGACGTCGCCGGAGGACTACACGGCGGACGTGGGCGACAAGGGCGTCCAGGCGGACCTGCCGCCGGTCACGGCGGGCGTGCCGGCCGGGCACTGAAGCGGGTCGCGGGTGGTGCCGGGGGCGTTGTCACACCCCCGGTGCACACTTGGCTCATGGACATCACGATCAGGGCCGCACGGCCGGCGGAGTTCGACGCGATCGGTGCGCTCCTCGTGGCGGCCTACGCGGCGGACGGACTGCTGGCGTTCGGAGCCGACGACCCGTATACGGGCAAGCTGCGCGACGTCGCGCACCGGGCCGGGCACGCGGAGGTGCTGACGGCGGTCGACGCGGACGGCACGGTGCTGGGGGCGGTGACCTTCGCCGCCCCCAGCAGCCCGTACGCCGAGATAGCCGGCCCTGACGAGGGTGAGTTCCGGATGCTGGCCGTCGCCCCCGCCGGCCGCGGACGCGGCATCGGCGAGGCACTGGTACGCGCCTGCATGGACCGCGCCCGCTCCCTCGGTCTGTCCCGCATGGTGCTCTCCGCGCTGCCGACCGTCGAGAACGCCCACCGTGTGTACGGACGCCTCGGGTTCACGCGCATACCCGAGCGGGACTGGGATCCGGTGCCGGGCGTCCGGCTGTGGGCGTTCAGCGCCGATCTCACGGAGTGAGGCGGGAGCGGCGCACGAACACGTCCGAGGCCCCGTTCGTGTCGCCCGGGACCAGGTCCGCCGCGTCGGAGTCGAAGGCGACGACGCGGCCCGTGGCGTCGGTGGAGGCGTTGGCGGACCAGGCCTGGGCCTGGGTGCCGTCGGTGGCGACGCTGACCCGTTCGGTGGTGCCGGTGCGCAGGTCGCGTACGAAGATGTCCTGCGCGCCGTTGGTGTCGTCCCGCACCAGGTCCGGGACCGAGGACTGGAAGAACAGGCGGCGGTTGTCCGCGGACAGGACGCCGTGGTCGGAACGGCCCTCCTGCGGCTGCTTGCCGTCGTAGGTGTAGGTCAGCTGCTCCGTCGTGCCCTTGGCCAGGTCCCGGACGAACAGGTCGGCGTGGCCCGTCGGATGGCCGGGCACCACGTCCCCGTACTGGCTGGAGAAGACCGCGTGGCGGCCGTCGGGGCTGAGCGAGGCGTTCCAGGCGCCGACCGTCTCGCCGGCCGAGCTGAGGCTCGCCACGCTGGTGCGGCCGGTGTCCAGGTCGTGCAGGAAGAACGGGTAGCTGCGCGGCCGGCGCGGGCCGGTCCCGTCGGGGGCGGCCGGGGCCGAAGCCGGGGGCAGGTTGACCGCCTTGGAGGTGAAACCGACCTTGCGGCCGTCGTAGCTGAGCACCGGGTTCGCGGACGGGCCGGTGGCCTGCTCGCCGGTGTTGACGGAGACGCTCACCCGCGTCACGGTGCCGGTCCTGCGGTCACGTACGAAGATGTCCTGGGCCTTGTTCGTGTCGCCGGGCACCAGGTCCTCGCGGCTGGAGGCGAACGCCACGTACCGGCCGTCGGCGCTGATCACCGGCATCTGGGAGCCCTGCCTGCCCTGCGGGGGCTTCCCGTCGAGGGTGACGCTCTCGGTGCGTCCGGTCCGGCGGTCGCGGACGAAGATGTCGGTGTCGGCGTTGGTGTCGCCCGGCACGAGGTTGGCCGCGTTCGACTCGAAGGCCACGTAACGGCCGTCGGCGCTGAGGGAGGGCGTCAGGGACCAGGAGTCGGCCTGGGTGCCGTCGCTCGCCACGTCGACGCGTTCGACGGCACCGGTGCGCAGGTCCTTGACGAAGATGTCCGGCTGCCCGTTGGTGTCGCCGGGGACGAGGTCGGTGGCCTCGGAGACGAAGGTGACGTACCGGCCGTCGGCACTGATCGCCGACGCGGACGAACCGCCGTCGGCCTGCGCCCCCTCGGCAGTGACGCTGACCCGCTCGGTGCCGGACGGCGGCGCGGTCCGGGCGCCGGCCGGGGCGGCGGGCAGCAGCGCGGCGAGCGCGCAGACGCCCGTCACGGTGGCGAGTCTCCGGACGGTGGTGCGGGTGGTCCTCATGGTGGGTTCCCTCCTGGTGGGTACGGCGCTGCGTCGGTACGTCAGTGCTCCAGCCGCCGGACGAACACGTCGCCCGTCCCGTTCGTGTCGCCGGGCACCAGCCCGTCGTCGCGCGCGTCGAAGGCCGCCAGCCGCCCGGTGGCGTCAGGGGCGGCGATGTTCGTCCAGGACGCCGACTGGCCGCCGTCCGCACCGACGTCGATCCGCTCGACGTGCCCGGTGCGCAGGTCGCGCACGAAGCCGTCCACCTGGCCGTTGGTGTCGCCGGGCACCAGGTTGGTGGCCGCGGAGGTGAAGAAGAGCCGCCGGTTGTCCGCGCTGAGGCGTCCGTCGGAGGACCAGCCGTTGCCCTGGGCGCCGTCGTGCGCGCGGGACAGCAGCCGGGTGGTGCCCTGCTCCAGGTCGCGGGCGAAGAGGTCGTACGTGCCGTTGGTGTCGCCCGGCACCACGTCGTCGGCCACGGCGGAGAAGACCGCGTACCGGCCGTCGGGGCTGAGCCGGGGGAACGGGGACACGCCGACCACGGCGTCCGTGGTGCTCAGGCTCGCCGCCCGGGTCCGCCCGGTGGCCAGGTCGTGGACGTACAGGGGGTCCTGCGGCGGCGGGCGGCGGAAGCCGGGCCCGGCGGGGACGAGATCGGTCGCCTTCGAGGTGAACGCGACCCGGCGGCCGTCGGCGCTGATCGACGGGAAGGCGGAGGCGCCGTTCGCCTGGCTGCCGTCGCTCGCCACGCTCACCCGTTTCACCGTTCCCGCCTGCACATCGTGGACGAAGATGTCCAGGCGCTCGTTGGTGTCGCCGGGGACCAGGTCCGGGCGGTAGGACCCGAAGGCGAGCCGGCGCCCGTCGCCGCTGAGGGCGAAGTTCTGGACCCCGTACCCGTACGGGGACTTCCCGGCGCCCGCGGTGGGGCTCACCGTGCGCCCGGTGCGGCGGTCGTGGACGAAGACGTCGCCCTCGCCGTTGGTGTCGCCGGGAACCAGGTTCGTCGCGCCGGAGTGGAAAGCGACGTACCGCCCGTCGGCGCTGATCTCGGGCGAGCCGGAGAGGGCGTCGCCGCGCGTGCCGTCACCGGCGACGCTGACCAGGTCGACCTTTCCCGTCCGTAAATCCTTGACGTAGACGTCCTGGTGGCCGTTGGTGTCCGTGGGCCCCAGATTGGTGGCTTCCGAGGTGAATGCCACGAACCGCCCGTTCGCGCTGAGCCGCGGATCCCCGGAAAAACCGTTTCCCTGCGTCCCGTCCGCGGCGACACTGACCCGCTCGGTGGCCGGCGCCACCCGCCCCGCGACAGCCACCCGCCCCGGGGCAGCCGCCGACGACGCGGGTATCACCCCCACCACGACACACGCTCCCGCCACCAGCCCCACGGCGCGCACCGCGCCACGCGCCGTACCTGCTTTTCGCATGTCTCCCCCCTCACCCACGACCCCCACCCGCCCCGCCGGCGACGGAGCAGACAAGGAGCCAATACGCTTCCAGGAGTCCCGGTCAACGCGTCAGGGGCATTCCGCGCCACCGATACGCCCCCTGCATCAGCCCCCGTCCAGGCCGCCCCGAACGGCCCGGGAACAGGCCCGGAACCCCCCGGGAACGGCTCCGCGGCGGCCTCGTGACACCCTCCCGTAGGCCCCGAACCCTCCTGGGAACGCGCCCGGATCAGCCCCCGAATACCACGGCTTTGGACAACCCCGCGCCAACGCGACACAAGATATGGGGGTGGGTGCACGGGGCGGCACAAGATGTATGCTCGTGCTCGCTGTCGTCGCAGGGGAATCCGGTGCGAATCCGGAACTGTCCCGCAACGGTGTACGTAGTGCGCAAACCGCACCCGTGAGTCCGAAGACCTGCCCACAGCACGCCCGCGCCAGGACCGGCGCGGTCGTCGATACGTCCGGGTCTCGCGGGTTGGACCGGTGGACGCTGCGCGGTGTGCCCGCGCACCCCTTGCCGTACCGGGGGTGCCGCACGCCCGCACGCGCCGCCGTGCCCTCCCCAGGCCCCCGCCGAGTGAGGGAGAGCAGCACGTGACCATCGCGCCAACGGAGCCCGCAGCAGCCGAGCAGGTCGCGCAGCCCGCGAAGGACACGCAGCCCCAGCAGGGCACCGGCGGCCAGGCCACGGACGGCCCCGGCACCGCCCTGCTGCGCACGCTGACCGACCTCACCGCCGACCTGCCCGCCACCGACCCGGGCAAGATCGCCGCCGCCGCGCTGCGCGGCCGCCACCCCGGCTCCGACGAGGCCGAGCTGCGCTCGCTGGCCATGGAGGCCGCGGCCGGCCTGATCGGCGACGAGCCGCAGTACTCCAAGCTGGCCGCCCGCCTGCTGACCCGTGCCATCGCGGAGGAGGCGGCCGCGGAGGGGGCGGTCGCCTTCTCCGCCTCCGTCGCCGCCGGGCACCGCGAGGGCCTGATCGCCGACAGCACGGCGGAGTTCGTACGGACCCACGCGGCGCGCCTGGACGAGCTGGTCGAGCGCGCCCTGGCGGACGGCGCCGACGACCGCTTCGGCTACTTCGGCCTGCGCACCCTGCACTCCCGCTACCTGCTGCGCCACCCGATCTCCCGCCAGGTGATCGAGACCCCGCAGCACTTCCTGCTGCGGGTGGCCTGCGGCCTGGCCGAGGACCACAGCGAGCGGGCCGTGGCCGACGTCGCCGAGCTGTACCGTCTGACCAGCACGCTCTCGTACCTGCCGTCCTCGCCGACGCTGTTCAACTCCGGCACCCGGCACCCGCAGATGTCCTCCTGCTACCTGCTGGACTCCCCGCTGGACGAGCTGGACTCGATCTACGACCGCTACCACCAGGTGGCGCGCCTGTCGAAACACGCCGGTGGCATCGGCCTGTCGTACTCCCGGGTCCGGGCCCGCGGCTCGCTGATCCGCGGCACCAACGGCCACTCCAACGGCATCGTGCCGTTCCTGCGCACCCTGGACGCCTCGGTCGCGGCCGTGAACCAGGGCGGCCGGCGCAAGGGCGCGGCCTGTGTCTACCTGGAGACCTGGCACGCGGACCTGGAGGAGTTCCTGGAGCTGCGTGACAACACGGGTGAGGAGGCCCGGCGCACCCACAACCTGAACATCGCGCACTGGATCCCCGACGAGTTCATGCGCCGCGTCGAGGCCGACGCCGACTGGTCGCTGTTCTCCCCCAGCGACGCGCCCGAGCTGGTGGACCTGTACGGCGACGCGTTCGACGCCGCGTACCGCAAGGCGGAGGCCGAGGGGCGCGCCGTCAAGCAGGTCCCGGCCCGCGTCCTGTACTCCCGGATGATGCGCACCCTCGCGCAGACCGGCAACGGCTGGATGACCTTCAAGGACGCCGCCAACCGCACCGCCAACCAGACCGCCGAGCCCGGCAAGGTCGTGCACTCCTCGAACCTGTGCACCGAGATCCTGGAGGTCACCGACGACGGCGAGACGGCCGTCTGCAACCTCGGCTCGGTCAACCTCGCCGCCCACCTGGGCAATGAGGCCGACGGCTGGGAGGAGGCGATGGACTGGGAGCGGCTGGACGCCACCGTCCGTACGGCCGTGACCTTCCTCGACCGCGTGGTGGACATCAACTTCTACCCGACCGAGCAGGCCGGCGCCTCCAACTCCCGCTGGCGCCCGGTGGGCCTGGGCCTGATGGGCCTCCAGGACGTCTTCTTCCGGCTGCGGCTGCGCTTCGACTCGCCCGAGGCCAAGGAGCTGTCCACCCGGATCTCCGAGCGGATCATGCTCGCCGCGTACGAGGCGTCCGCCGACCTCGCCGAGCGGCACGGCCCGCACCCGGCCTGGTCCGCGACCCGTACGGCCCGCGGCGTGCTGCACCCGGACCACTACCCGAACGCCGAGCCGCGCTGGGCGGACCGGTGGGCGGCGCTGCGTACCCGTATCGCGGCGACCGGTATGCGCAACTCGCTGCTGCTGGCCATCGCGCCGACCGCCACCATCGCGTCCATCGCGGGCGTGTACGAGTGCATCGAGCCGCAGGTGTCCAACCTGTTCAAGCGCGAGACGCTGTCGGGCGAGTTCCTCCAGGTCAACGCGTATCTGATCGAGGAGCTGAAGGCGCTCGGGCTGTGGGACGCGCGGACCCGGGACGCGCTGCGCGAGGCCAACGGCTCGGTGCAGGAGCTGGACTGGATCCCCGCCGAGACCCGCGAGCTGTACCGCACGGCCTGGGAGATCCCGCAGCGCGCGCTGATCGACATGGCGGCGGACCGTACGCCCTACCTCGACCAGAGCCAGTCGCTGAACCTGTTCATGGCGTCCCCGACCATCGGCAAGCTCAGCTCGATGTACGCGTACGCCTGGAAGCGCGGCATCAAGACCACGTACTACCTCCGCTCGCGTCCGGCGACCCGTATCGCCCAGTCCGCGCGCGGCACGGGCGGGGGCGCGCAGACCGCTCCCGTACCCGCTCAGGCGGCCGATCCTGAGGCCGTCGCCTGCTCCCTGGAAAACCCCGAGTCCTGCGAGGCATGCCAGTAATCATGACTACCGCACCCGAGAAGACCGACACGCCCGAGACGACCGCGGCCGCCTCGCACACCGCCACCACCGGCAGCAAGAACCTCCTCGACCCGGGCTTCGAGCTGACCCTGCGTCCGATGCGCTACCCGGACTTCTACGACCGGTACCGGGACGCGATCAAGAACACCTGGACGGTGGAGGAGGTCGACCTCCACTCCGACGTGGCCGACCTCGCCAAGCTGTCGCCCGGCGAGCAGCACATGATCGGCCGGCTGGTCGCGTTCTTCGCGACCGGTGACTCGATCGTGGCGAACAACCTGGTCCTGACGCTGTACAAGCACATCAACTCCCCCGAGGCGCGGCTCTACCTGAGCCGGCAGCTGTTCGAGGAGGCCGTGCACGTCCAGTTCTACCTGACGCTGCTGGACACCTACCTGCCCGACCCGGACGACCGCGCCGCCGCGTTCGCCGCGGTGGAGAACATCCCCTCCATCCGCGAGAAGGCCGAGTTCTGCTTCAAGTGGATGGACTCGGTCGAGTCCATCGACCGCCTGGAGTCGAAGGCCGACCGCCGCCGCTTCCTGCTGAACCTGATCTGCTTCGCGGCCTGCATCGAGGGCCTGTTCTTCTACGGTGCCTTCGCGTACGTGTACTGGTTCCGCTCGCGCGGCCTGCTGCACGGCCTGGCGACCGGCACCAACTGGGTCTTCCGCGACGAGACCATGCACATGAACTTCGCGTTCTCGGTCGTGGACACGGTGCGCGAGGAGGAGCCGGACCTCTTCGACGACGAGCTGGAGCGCCAGGTCACCGACATGCTCAAGGAGGCCGTCGAGGCCGAGCTGCAGTTCGGCCGGGACCTGTGCGGTGACGGCCTGCCGGGCATGAACACCGAGTCGATGCGCGAGTACCTCCAGTGCGTCGCCGACCAGCGTCTGCAGCGCCTGGGCTTCGCGCCGGTGTACGGCTCGGAGAACCCGTTCTCCTTCATGGAGCTGCAGAACGTCCAGGAGCTGACGAACTTCTTCGAGCGGCGCGCCTCGGCCTACCAGGTCGCCGTCGAGGGCTCGGTCTCCTTCGACGACGAGTTCTGAGTCTTCGGGACTGCCGGACGGTGCCGGTCCGCACGTGCGGACCGGCACCGTCCGTTTATTTATGTCCGACGAATCCGGACCCGATTTGATGAGTCGATGACAACGGGCGGACGACGGCAACCCTGCCCCGACTCGCCCACTCTCCCGTTGCATGAAGGGCAGCGAGCAACCGAGGAAACGGTTCATCGACTATCCCCGCCGGGGCCGCAGCGGCTGGCGCCGGTGGCTGCCGTCCTGGAGACAGCAACTCGGCGCCTCGGCCGTCGGCGCGGCCGGTTTCGCCGGGCTCTTCGCCTTGGTGTACGCCCAGATCGACATCCCGGACGAGAACGCCGCCGCGCGCCAGGAAGCCACCGTCTATTACTGGGCGGACGGCAGCCAGATGGTGACCGAGGGCGCGGTCAACCGGCAGAACGTCACCCTGGACCAGGTGCCCGACCCGGTGGAAAACGCCGTGATCGCCGCCGAGAACCAGAGTTTCTACTCCGATTCCGGGGTCTCGCTCTCCGGTATCGCGCGGGCCGCGGTGAACATGGCCCAGGGGCAGGACGCGCAGGGCGGTTCCACCATCACCCAGCAGTATGTGAAGAACACGTACCTGTCCCAGGACCAGACCCTCCAGCGCAAGGTGAAGGAGTTCTTCATCGCCCTGAAGCTGGACCACCGCAAGTCCAAGAGGGAGATACTCCAGGGGTATCTCAACACCAGCTACTTCGGGCGGAAATCGTTCGGCATCCAGGCCGCCGCGAACGCGTACTACGGCATTCCGGCCAAGGACCTCGACCCCAGCCAGGGCGCGGCACTGGCCGCGCTGCTCAAGGGCGCCGAGCAGTACGACCCGGCGCTGAGCGAAGCCAATCACCGGCGCGCGGTGGCGCGCTGGAAGTGGATTCTGGACCGCGAGGCGGAGACCGGTCTGATGAGCCGGGAGGAGCGCGCCCGGTACACACAGTTCCCCGAGCCCCGCACACCCGTCCCCCCGACCAGTCAGAAAGGCCAGACCGGCTATCTCGTCGACGCCGCGAAGAAATACCTGAAGAGCCGTACCGGCTTGACCGACCGCGATCTCGCGCGCGGCGGCTACCGCATTCACACCACCTTCGAGAAGGACAAGGTGGCACGGCTGGGGAAAGCGGTGGAGGACGAGCGGCGCCGCAGTATCCATCCGCAGAAGCGGGCCGCCGACGCGTACACGGAATTCGGTGCCGCATCGGTACGGCCCCGGGACGGCGCGCTCGTCGCGCTCTACGGCGGGCCGGACGCGACGAAGCACTTCGCGAACAACGCCGACACCGCGGGCGTGCCGGCGGGCTCGGCCTTCAAGCCGTTCGTGCTGGCCGCCGCCCTGCGTGAGCGGAGCGCCACGGCCGCGGAGGGCGCCCCCGGCAGCACCGCCGCCCCGGGCACCGCGCTGCCGTCCGCCCTCTACGAGGGCCTGGTGACCTCCGCCCACCCGCCGTTCGTCACCGCGGGCAAGCGCCTCGGCCTGGACAGGATCCGGGATCTGGCCGTCGCGGCGGGCCTGCGCAAGGAGAGCCTGGCCCGCCTGGAGCCCACGTTCCCGCTCGGCACCTCCACCCCGAGCGCGATCCGGCTGGCCGGCGCGTACTCGCTGTTCACCAACGACGGCAGCCGGACCGAGCCGTACTCGGTCACCAAGGTGGTGCACGACGGCAGGCCGCTGCCCGGCCTGGAGCCGCCGGTGCCGCGCGGCGTGCTGGCCCCGGAGGCGGCCCGGAGCGTCACCGCCGCGCTCCAGGCCTTCGCCTGGAAGTCGCTGCCCCAGGAGACCGTCGCCAAGCTGCCGAAGGGCATCGCCGCGGGCGGCACCGGCCCGGACGACCGGATGCGGTCGGCGTGGTTCATCGGCCACGACGGCGCGCCCGGCGGCGGGCTGACCACCGCCGTGACCGTCTTCCGCGCCAAGCCGGGGGCGCCGCGGCTGCTGCCCATGGAGGGCGTGGGCGGCGACGCCCGGTTCGGCAACGGGATACCGCCCCGGATCTGGGCCGCGTACGCCGCGGGGTGAGCGGGGGGCCGGGCCGGGCGGGGCTCAGTCGTTGGCGACGACGGGGTAGCGCGGCTCGCGCTCGGCCATCTGCTTCAGCGCGTCCTTGCGGTCGCGCTTGGACAGCCGGTCGATGTAGAGGTAGCCGTACAGGTGGTCGGTCTCGTGCTGGAGACAGCGGGCGAAGTAGCCGGTGCCCTGGACCTTGATCGGGTTGCCCTCGGCGTCCTGGCCGCTGACCACCGCGTAGTCCGGGCGGGCCAGCTCCGCGTACGCGCCGGGCACCGACAGGCAGCCCTCGTTGGAGTCGTCCAGCACCCGCCGCTCGACCGGCAGGTCCTCCAGGACCGGGTTGCAGACCGCGCCGACGTGCCGCACGCCCTCGTCGTCCAGGCAGTCGTACACGAAGACCTTCAGGTCCACGCCGATCTGGTTGGCGGCCAGGCCGACACCCTCGGCCGTGCGCTGGCTGGCGAACATGTCGTCGATGAGCCGGGCCAGCTCGTCGTCGAACGCGGTGACGTCCTTGCACTCCTTGTGCAGCACCGGGTTGCCGACCACGGTGATCGGACGGGACGTGCCGCGCTCGCGGTGCGCCTTCTCCCGCTCGTCCGCGCCGGTGACGTCGTCGACGAAGCCCTCCGCCGCCCGCTCCTCGTTGTGATCAAAAACAGGCTGTTGCGCCATCTCCGCCGTACGCCTTCCTGGAAACCCGAAATTCTTCGTCCACCAGCCTACGGGGCGCCCTGCCGGCCCTCAGCAGACCTCTTCAAGATCACGCCACTCGCGGGTGTCCGGGCTGTCGGCCACCCAGCCGTCCAGCAGACCACGCACCAGCCCTGCGGGGGCCGCGATGCCGCACTCGCGCTCCGGCACCCACAGCGACCCGGAACCCGCCGTGCGGTGGCCCAGCGGTCCCGGGTGGCCCGGCTCGCTGTGGTCGTGCGGATCCAGGTGCTCGCCCTCGCCCTCGTCGCTGGGCATCCGGCTCTCCGAGCACGTACGGCACAGCAGGCGGACGGAGGACGACCAGTCCTCGGCCGCGAAGCCCGCGTCGGCGGCCAGCCGCTCCAGGGCGTCGCGGTCGGCCTCCGTGGCGGCCTCCAGCAGCACCACCCAGGTCGGCACCGGGGAGGGCGCCCACAGCTCGATCTCGTCGAACACCGGGAAGGACGGCCCGGCCGCGGTGGTGCGCTCACCGTTCGGCACGCCGTCGTGCAGCACCACCTCGCCCCAGCGCCGCCCGGAGGACGGCAGCGGGATGGAGAGCACCTCGATACGGGCCGGGTCCAGCCGGCGGCCCCAGACCACCTCGGCCTCACCCTCGGGCGAGAGGCGCACCGCGGCGCTGCCCAGCTCCATGCCGACCGGTTCGGCGGACGGCGAGCCCTCGCCGGGGACCTTCAGGCCGTACGCCTGCCAGGCCCGCCGGGCCAGCGGCCAGTCCTGGAGCGCGGTGGCCGCGATGCCCACGTTCCACCAGTCGGGGGCCCCGGCCTCGCGGTCCAGCAGGGCGACCGCGCGCAGTCCGGCGGCGCGCGCCTGCTCCCAGTCGTGCCGGAACTTGTGCAGCAGCGCGAGGTTGAACCAGGACTCCGACAGCCACGGCTCCATGTCGGCCGCCCGCGTCAGCAGTGCGCCCGCGTCCTCGTAACGGCCGTCACCGATCAGCGTGAAAGCGCGGTCGGTCGCCTGCCGCCACGAGGCGGAGGGCCGGTGCCGTACCTTGCCGAAGATCTTCACGATTCCCGCCTGCTGGTTGCTTCCTGGATGCCGTCCCGGACGGTGTCCAGGACGGAGGCCGGGGGCCGTACGCGTGCCCACTCGACAACCTGCCACAGATTGCCGCCGGGCTCAGCCCGGTTGCCGCGCCACCCGCGGCTCGCCACCGACCCCCTCACCGGCTCCTTGCCTTTCGCCGACCCCCTGAATCCCCGTTCGTGGGGGTTCCTTCGCATCCAACCATGCCCATCTCCGGGGCCGCTCATTACCCATCGGTTCCGTGACCTTGCGCGGGCCTTTGCGTGGATCTGTACGGGGCACACGCAGCGGATGGGCCCGGGCGGGGCGGCTGTTGCGGGGGCTGTCCGCGCGGCAACGTGACGGTGTCGAGTAGCGGTTGACGGCAGGGGGCGCCGTGTCCGGTGATCGGCAGACGGCGTACGGGAGTGGGGGCCGCCGCCGTCGGCGCGGCCGTGCCGCAGGCGGGAATCGCCCTCGGGAGCGGGGTCAGGGGTCCGCACCGAGAGGGCGGCAGGCCGTACGGGAACGGGGATCCGCCGGGCGGGAGTTGAGCCCTCGCGGACGGCGCCGGGAGGGCGGATCAGTGGATCGGGCGGGACGAACCGTCCCGCCCCTCACCCCTTGGGGTGATACGCGGTGCTACGCCGTGAGACGCCGTACCACCCGCGCTATTCGGCCCGCGCGGTCTCCCCGCGCGCGTCGAGCGTGGTGTCCGGGCCGGGCCCGGTCGCCTGCTCGGGGGCCTTGGCGGCCGCGGCGGCGCGGGCCGCCGCCTGCTCCTGCTTGGCCTGTTCGAGGACGCTCTGCTCGGGCACCGCCTCGCCCGCGCGGATCAGGTCGATCCGGCCCATCACCTTCGACCGCAGGTCGACCGGGACGTCGTCATGGCCGCAGCAGCGCTTGACGAGCTTCTTGACGGCCTGCTCCAGGCCGTACTTCTCCAGGCAGGGCGAGCACTCGTCGAAGTGCTCCTGGAACTTCTCGCACTCACCGGCCGGCATCTCCCGGTCCAGGTACTCGTACAGGTGGTCGAGGACCTCTGAGCAGTCCTTCTCGTGCGGCTCTCCGCAGCTCATGATCCCGAGCCTTTCCGATCGTGCGACGGCGACGGCTGCGCCGTCGCAGCGCCTGCCCCGGCGGGGACCAGCCCACGCTCGCGGGCGTAATCCTCCAGCATGCCGCGCAGTTGGCGCCGGCCGCGGTGCAGACGGGACATCACCGTGCCGATGGGTGTACCCATGATGTCGGCGATCTCCTTGTACGCAAAGCCCTCGACGTCCGCGAGATAGACCGCGATGCGGAACTCCTCCGGAATGGCCTGAAGGGCCGCCTTCACGTCGGAGTCGGGCAGGTGGTCCAGCGCCTGGGACTCGGCGGACCGCAGGCCCGTGGACATGTGCGACTCGGCACGCGCCAGCTGCCAGTCCTCGATCTCCTCGGCGGCACTGCGCTGGGGTTCGCGCTGCTTCTTGCGGTAGGAGTTGATGAAGGTGTTCGTGAGGATGCGGTACAGCCACGCCTTGAGGTTCGTTCCCTCACGGAACTGGTGGAAGGACGCATACGCCTTCGCATACGTCTCCTGAACCAGGTCCTCCGCATCGGCCGGGTTGCGCGTCATGCGCAGCGCGGCCGAATACATCTGGTCCAGGAAGGTGAGCGCGTCCCGCTCGAAGCGCGCGTTGCGCTCGGCGTCCGTCTCCCGCTTCCCGTTGCCAGCGTGCTCCTCTGCCGTGCCGTCGGTCCCTGCGTCGGTACCGGTGACCGGACCCACCTCCTCCAACACCGTGACGGATCCGGACGCGGACCCGCTCGATTCGGAGAATAGACGACGATCCGGTACCGCCGCCGCTCCAGCCATGGCGGCCTGGGCGCCCCTCAGCTGTGACCACTGCAGGTCAGCGGCCTGCGGGCGGGCTGGGCAAGCGATTCCCATGCGGCGGACTCCACTTCTTCGAAGATTCCCTCAGCGTTCCTACAACCGGCACAACAGCCGCACCCCGCACGTCATTCCCGCCCCGCAGGCCCGGCCCGTGACCATGGTCACGACGCCTCGCGGGCCGGCCGGGCCGCCGGTCAGCCCTTGACAAACACGCTTGCCGGTTCGGCAATGAAGACATGGACGACAAGGCGTACGAACGGGTGCTGACGAACGTGGGGCCGCGGCTGCGACGGCTGCGGCAGGACAGAGGGGTGACGCTCACCGCCCTCTCGGAGACGACGGGCATCTCGGTGAGCACCCTCTCCCGCCTCGAATCGGGCGGCCGCAAGGCCACGCTCGAACTGCTGCTGCCGCTCGCCCAGGCCCATCAGGTGCCGCTGGACGAACTGGTCGGCGCGCCGGAGGTGGGCGATCCGCGGGTGCGCGCGGTGCCGCAGCGCAGGGCGCACATGACGTTCGTCCCGCTGACCCGGCAGCCCGGCGGCCTCCAGGCGTACAAGATGATCATTGATCCGGTGCCGGGCGAGCCCGATCCGCGGACCCACGAGGGCTACGAATGGCTGTACGTCCTGTCCGGGCGGCTGCGGCTGCTGCTCGCGGACCGGGACGTGGTGCTGCGGGCCGGCGAGGCCGCGGAGTTCGACACCCGGCTGCCGCACTGGTTCGGCCCGGCGGGCCGCGAACCGGTGGAGCTGCTCAGCCTCTTCGGGCGGCAGGGCGAGCGGATGCACGTACGCGCGCGGCCGCGCGGCCGGGACAAGGAGGAGTAGACGGGGCGGGAGGGGCGGACGGGGCGGGAGAGGACAAGAGCGGGCGGGGGCGGCGGTCCGGGCGGGGACCGCCGTCCGGGCGGCGCCTCAGGCGAACAGCTCGTCCAGCCACTCCCCCACGGCGTCCGTGATCACGGCCATCGCCGCCGGCTCGTCGAGGTCCGCCTTCTTCGGTACGGCGAAACCGTGGTCCCCGTGCGGCACCTCGGTGATGCGGGTGCCCTCCGGGAACTCCGGCGGCCGCCCGAACGGGTCACGGCCGCCCTGGACGACCAGGGTCGGCAGCCCGGCCCCGGTCAGCTCGTCGGCCCGGGACTTCTCCGGCTTGCCCGGCGGGTGCAGCGGGAAGCTCAACGCCAGTACGCCGTGCGCGCCCAGGCCGCGCGCCGTGCGGCAGGCCACGCGCGCCCCCGCGCTGCGGCCGCCCGCGACGACCGGCAGGCCGGGCTTCTCCAGCGCGGGCCACAGCGCGGTCCAGGCCGTGTCCAGCGTCTTGGGGGCCGGCGCCAGCTTCTTGCCGGCCACCCGCCACGGCTGCTCGACCAGCGCCACGGTGTACCCGCGCGCGGGCAGGTCCGCCGCCAGCGCGCGCAGGTCGCGTGCCTCGATGCCGCCGCCGGCGCCGTGGCTGACGGCGAGGACGGCGCGCGCGCCCTCGGCCGGGTGCCAGGTGATGCGCGCCTCACCCACAGGGGTCTCCACTGTTTCGCTCACGGGATCATCCTGCCGCCCCGTGCACCCGGCGGCGAAACCTCAGAACAGCGTGCCCACCTCCGGCGCCGCCAGCTCCTTGACCAGCTCAGGACCGTTGTTACGGACGTTGCTCACCTCGGTCGGCACCGGGTACGCGCGCATCAGCCCGGCGGGCGGCGGCGTGAGCAGCGGCAGCAGGTCGGCCACGTCCGTACGGGCCGGGTCGAGCCAGGCGTCCCACTTGTCGGGCGTCATGACCAGCGGCATACGGGGGTGGATGTCGGCGAGCGACTGCGGGCCCTCGCCGCCGTCCGCGTTCGCCAGCGGTGTCGTCTCGGCCTCGGTGGTGACGACCGTGCAGGTCACCCACCAGGCCTGCGGGTGATCGTCCGGCAGGGTGCGGTCGCGCCAGAACTCGTACAGCCCGGCCAGCGCCATCACCTGGCCGTCCGCCGGCGTGACGAAGTACGGCTGCTTACGGGGGCGCTTCTTCCTGCCCTGCTCCTCCAGCTGCCGTTCGGCCGCTGCCGTGACCCACTCGTAGTAACCGTCGCCGGGCAGCAGGCAGCGGCGGGCCGCGAACGGCCGCTTGAACGACGGCTTCTCGTGCACGGTCTCCGCCCGCGCGTTGATCATCTTGACCCCGACATCGGGTGATTTCGCCCAGGAGGGGACCAGTCCCCAGGTCAGTCTGCGCAGCTGGCGAACCGGACGCCGGTCTTCCGCGTCTTTGAGAGGGCGTTCGAGCACCGCGTGGACGCTCTTCGTCGGGGCGATGTTCCAGTCGGGCGCCAGGGTCTCCGCCGGCTCCCACTTCTCGACCTCGAAGAGCCCCGCCAGATCCTCGGGGCTGCGACTCGCTGCATACCGTCCGCACATGTATGCCACAGTGCCACGCCACACCAAGGGGAGAGATGGACACCGGTCATATCACCGACGTATGGGACAGGGTTTTCGGCATCCAGCCCGACCCGCCGCCCTGGCTCGTCGTCGTCACCGCGGTGCTCGCCCTCGGCGCCATCGCCCCGTACCGCGCCTGGCGGCTGTCCCGTAACGCCATCACCATCGCCCACGAGGGCGGGCACGGGCTCGTCGCGCTGCTCAGCGGGCGCCGGCTGTCCGGCATCCGGCTGCACTCGGACACCTCGGGGCTGACCGTCTCGCGCGGCAAGCCGACCGGCCTCGGCATGATCCTCACCGCGGCGGCCGGCTACGTCACGCCGTCCCTGCTCGGGCTCCTCGGCGCATGGCTGCTGGCCTCCGGGCACATCACGGCGCTGCTGTGGGGCGCCACCGCACTGCTCGCCGCGATGCTGCTGATGATCCGCAACGCGTACGGCGTGCTGACCGTCGTGCTCGCCGGGGCCGCCTTCTTCCTCGTCTCCTGGCTGACCACGCCCGACGTGCAGGCGGCGTTCGCGTACGCGGTGGTGTGGTTCCTGCTGCTGGGCGGCGTGCGGCCGCCCTTCGAACTCCAGGGCAAGCGGCGCCGCGGCCGCGCCGGGGACTCCGACCCGGACCAGCTGGCCCGGCTCACCCGCGTACCGGCGGCCTTCTGGCTGGGACTCTTCCACCTCGTGACGCTGTGCTCGCTGGCAGGCGGCGGGCGCTGGCTGCTGAACCTCTGAGCCGGTACGGGCCGTGCGCCGGCGCCCTCGGGACGCGCCCCGGAGCACGTCCCCGGGAGCGCGGCGCCGGACAGTGACCCGGCCTGCACTATCAGTGCCGTGTTTCCTGCAGGTTGCGCCACTTTTGATCAAGATCTGCACCCCGGCCCAGCCATTAAAGTGAGGGGCATGACCGAGAGCCCCGTGCATCCCGCCCTCTGGCCCGCCCCCGTAGCTGCCGGGGCGGTCGACGCGACCGTCACCGTGCCCGGCTCCAAATCGGTCACCAACCGTGGCCTCGTCCTCGCCGCCCTGTCCTCCGAACCCGGCTGGCTGCGCCGTCCACTGCGCTCCCGGGACACCCTGCTGATGGCCGAGGCGCTGCGCACGATGGGCGTGGGCATCGAGGAGACCGCCCCCTCCAACGCCGCCTCGACGGCCGGCGCGGACGGCGGCGGTGGCGAGGCGTGGCGGGTGATCCCGGCCGGTCTGCACGGCCCGGCCACCGTCGACGTCGGCAACGCCGGTACGGTCATGCGCTTCCTGCCGCCGGTCGCGGCCCTCGCCGACGGCGCCATCCGCTTCGACGGCGACCCGCGCTCCTACGAGCGCCCGCTCGACGGCGTGATCACCGCGCTGCGCTCGCTCGGTGCCCGGATCGACGACGACGGCCGCGGCGCGCTGCCCATGACGGTGTTCGGCGGCGGCGCCCTGGAGGGCGGCGCCGTGGCGATCGACGCCTCCTCCTCGTCGCAGTTCGTCAGCGCCCTGCTGCTGTCCGCGCCGCGCTTCAACCAGGGCGTCGAGGTACGGCACGTCGGCGCGGCGCTGCCCTCGATGCCGCACATCCGGATGACCGTCGACATGCTGCGCAGCGTCGGCGCCCAGGTGGACACCCCGGAGTCCGGCGGCGAGCCGAACGTCTGGCGGGTCACCCCCGGCGCCCTGCTGGGCCGCGACCTGATCGTCGAGCCGGACCTGTCCAACGCCCAGCCGTTCCTGGCGGCGGCGCTGGTCACCGGCGGCCGGGTGACCATTCCCGACTGGCCCGAGCGCACCACCCAGCCCGGTGACGCGCTGCGCGAGATCTTCACCGACATGGGCGGTTCCTGCGAGCTGACCGAGCGCGGCCTGACCTTCACCGGCACCGGCCGCATCCAGGGCATCGACGTGGACCTGAGCGAGGTCGGCGAGCTGACCCCCGGCATCGCCGCGGTGGCCGCCCTCGCCGACTCCCCCTCCACCCTGCGTGGCGTCGCCCACCTGCGCCTCCACGAGACCGACCGGCTGGCGGCGCTCACCAAGGAGATCAACGAGCTGGGCGGCGACGTCACGGAGACCGAGGACGGCCTGCACATCCGGCCGCGCCCGCTGCACGGCGGCATCTTCCACACGTACGAGGACCACCGGCTGGCCACCGCCGCCGCGATCATCGGCCTGGCCGTACCGGGCGTACAGGTCGAGAACGTGGCGACGACCGCCAAGACGCTCCCCGACTTCCCCGCCCTGTGGACCGGGATGCTGGGCGAGGCGGCGGCCCCCGCCGGGAGAGGCTGAGGCTCCTTCGACCATGCGGCGCTACGGCAAGAACCCCGACGAGGACGACATCCGCGTCCGTCCCAACCGCAAGGGCAACCGCCCCCGTACGAACATCCGGCCCAAGCACGAGGACGCCAGCGAGGGCCTGGTCCTGACCGTCGACCGGGGCCGGATCACCTGCCTCATCGAGGACCGCACGGTCATCGCGATGAAGGCCCGCGAACTGGGCCGCAAGTCCGCCGTCGTCGGCGACCGGGTGGCGGTCGTCGGCGACCTGTCCGGCGCCAAGGACACCCTCGCGCGGATCGTCCGGGTCGAGCCGCGCAGCTCCACGCTGCGGCGGACGGCGGACGACGACGACCCGTTCGAGCGGGTGGTCGTCGCCAACGCCGACCAGCTTGCGATCGTCACCGCGCTCGCCGACCCGGAACCGCGGCCGCGGCTGATCGACCGCTGCCTGGTCGCCGCGTACGACGCCGGACTCGACCCGCTGCTGGTCCTGACCAAGTCCGACCTGGCCTCCCCCGACGCCCTGCTGGAGTCGTACGGCACGATCGGCGTCCCGTACGTGGTCACCAACCGCGACGAACTCGCCGACGGCACCGCCGCCGAGCGGGTCCGTGAGCGGCTGCACGGCCACATGACCGCCTTCGTCGGGCACTCCGGCGTCGGCAAGACCACCCTCGTCAACGCGCTGGTGCCGGACCGCGCGCGGGCCACCGGGCACGTCAACGCGGTGACCGGACGCGGCCGGCACACCACGACCTCCGCGCTCGCGCTCCCGCTGCCGGGCGACACGGGCTGGGTCATCGACACCCCCGGCGTCCGCTCCTTCGGCCTGCACCACGTGGATCCGTCCCGGGTCATCCTGGCCTTCCCCGATCTGGTCCCCGGCACCGCCGACTGCCCGCGCGCGTGCAGCCACGACGAGCCGGACTGCGCCCTGGACCAGTGGGTCGCCGACGGCCACGCGGACCCGGCGCGGCTGTACTCGCTACGCCGCCTGCTGGCCACCAGGGAGCGGCGCGAGGGGGACTGATCGCGCAAGTTTGCTGCCCCGCGCCCGAGGTAAATGCATAATCACACCAAGGCTGGCGAAGCGGTCACGGACCGTACGGAGGCAATGGACATGGCGTGGCTGCTCGTCGTGGTGGCGGGGCTCCTGGAGACCGGGTTCGCGGTCTGCCTCAAGCTCTCCCACGGCTTCACCCGGCTCTGGCCCACCATCGCCTTCGCCTGCTTCGCCCTCGGCAGCTTCGGCCTGCTCACCCTCTCCCTGAAGAAGCTCGACGTGGGCCCGGCCTACGCGGTCTGGACCGGCATCGGCGCCGCCGGCACCGCCATTTACGGCATGGTCTTCCTCGGCGACCTCGTCTCCGTCCTGAAGCTGGTGTCGATCACCTTCGTCATCGTGGGGGTCATCGGGCTTCAGCTGTCGGGGTCGGCGCACTGAAGCGTGTCCTCAGGGCGAGCTTTCGCGGCGGTCAGGAGCGGTGGACCGCGAGGGCGAAGGCCCGGTGGAGCTGGCGGGCGAGGTCGTCCGGCTCGGCGGGGGCGACGACGTAGGACAGGGTGAGACGGGCCGCGGTGGCGCAGGCGGTGCCCAGTTCGGGAAGGTCCTCCTTGGGCCAGTCCGCCTCCAGCGCCGCCACCGCACAGTCGCTGAACCGGCTGACCAGATCGGTCGGCCCCGGCGGAGGCCCGTCCGTACGCGCCCCCGGATGGCTGCCCGCGCCGCCCGGATGTCCTCCGCGCCGTCCCGGCACTCCGCCCGCCGGTGCCGGCAGGCGCTCGCTCCAGCAGCCCGTCAGGGCCGCCCGGATCAGCGGATTGGTCCGCGCGGCCCGTACCGTCCACGCGGCGGCGGCCACCACCCGGGCCTCCACGTCACCGCCCGCCGCTCCCGGCACCGGGCCGGGTTCCGCCAGGGCCCGGGTCACGCCGGCGACATACCCCTCGGTCTCCCGCCGTATCAGGGCCCTGGCCAGGCCTTCCTTGCTGCCGAACTCGTTGTAGAGGGTCTGCCGGGACACCCCGGCCTCGGCCGCGACATCGACCATCCGGACGCCTGCCCACGGCCTGACCGCGAGGGCCGCATAGGCGGCGTCCAGCAGGGATTCACGCGCTGTAGGCATCGTCGCCTCCCAGGCCGCCGGCCCAGATGGCCGGTGTGCCGCACAGAATTGACTCGCCGCCAGGGGCTGTCAAGGGTCCGTACGCGCCGGGCAACCGTGGTCATGTGGCTCGTGCCGGAGACCAGTCGATACTGTTCGCACATGCCCGACTATCACGATGACCTCCGCCTCGGCCACGTCCTGGCGGACGCCGCCGACGCCGCGACCATGGAGCGGTTCAAGGCACTCGACCTCAAGGTCGAGACCAAACCGGACATGACTCCGGTGAGCGAGGCCGACAAGGCGGCCGAGGAACTGATCCGTGGTCATCTGCAGCGCGCCCGTCCGCGCGACGCCGTCCTGGGCGAGGAGTTCGGCAGCGAGGGCTCGGGCCCGCGCCGCTGGATCATCGACCCCATCGACGGGACGAAGAACTATGTGCGCGGCGTCCCAGTCTGGGCCACGCTCATCGCCCTGATGGAACGCGGCGAGGGCGGCGACCGCCCGGTGGTCGGCGTCGTCTCGGCGCCCGCGCTCAACCGCCGCTGGTGGGCGGCGGAGGGCCTCGGCGCGTACACGGGCCGCAGCCTGACCTCCGCGTCCCGGCTCCAGGCCTCGCAGGTGGGCCGCATCCAGGACGCGTCGTTCGCGTACTCCTCCCTCACCGGCTGGGAGGAGCAGGGCCGGCTGCCCGGCTTCCTCGAACTGTCCCGGGACTGCTGGCGCACCCGCGGTTACGGCGACTTCTGGCCGTACATGATGGTCGCCGAGGGCTCGGTGGACATCTGCGCGGAGCCGGAGCTGTCGCTGTGGGACATGGCGGCCTGCGCCGTCGTGGTGCAGGAGGCGGGCGGCCGGTTCACCGGTCTGGACGGCGTGCCGGGCCCGCACAGCGGCAACGCCGCGGCCTCCAACGGTCTGCTGCACGAGGAGCTGCTCAACTACATCGGCGACGGGCGCCGCTGAGGCCCCGTCGGGCCCGGACCGTATACGAACCGGCATTCGGGGGCGTGCGAACGGAAACCGTCCGTTCCGCGCCCCTTGTTGCTCCCCCGGACGCATGTGAACATGAGAACACCGAAGCTTGTGAACTTGTGAATCGATTCGCAAGGTGCTCTCCGCAAGCGACAAGGAGGTGGCTCCATTCCATGCCCATGTACGTGCGCAACGCCATGAGCACGGTGGTCCTCACCATCGGGCCCGCCCACACCCTGCGCCAGGCAGCCCATCTGATGGCGGCGCGGCGCGTCGGCGCGGCTGTCGTCCTGGACACCGACACCAGCGGGCTCGGCATCCTCACCGAGCGCGACATCCTCAACTCCCTGGGCGCGGGTCAGGACCCCGACCAGGAGACCGCGGGAGCCCACACGACCTCGGACGTGGTCTTCGCCGCCCCGGAGTGGACCCTCGACGAGGCCGCCGCCGCCATGGTGCACGGCGGCTTCCGGCATCTGATCGTGCTCGACGACCTGGAGCCGGTGGGCATCGTGTCGGTCCGCGACATCATCCGGTGCCGGGCCGCGGTCCCGGAGCAGCGCGCGGAACGGGTCGGCGCCGTACCGGCGTGACGGCACCCCCGCGGACGTGACGGCGGGCGGGAGGCCCCACGGCGTCCCGCCCGCACGCGAAGAGGCCGGAGCCCATTGGCGTCCGGCCTCTTCGGTGTTACGGCAAGGGATGGGTCAGCCGCGCAGGGCCTGGACCGCGGCCTCCAGCCGCTTGCCGTAGTCGGGGTCCGCCTTGCGGAAGTTCTCGATCGCGCGCTGGGCGATGTCGTCGCGCGAGACCTTGGAGATGAAGCCGGCCAGGTTGTCGATCAGGCGCTCCTTCTCCTCTTCCGTCATCAGGCGGTACAGGTTGCCGGCCTGCACGAAGTCGTTGTCCTCGGCGTGCGAGGGCGCCTCCGTCTCACCGGTCGTGCCGCTGACCGCTATCGGCTGCCACAGCGGGCGGTCGGTCTGCACCGGGCCGTCGAAGCTGTTGGGCTCGTAGTTCTTCGCGCGGCCGTGGCGGCCGTCGTAGAGGTGGCCGTCGCGTCCGTGCGAGCGCGCCTCGGTGGCGTGCGGGCGGTTGACCGGCAGGTGGTCGGCGTTGATGCCGACGCGGTAGCGGTGGGCGTCCGCGTACGCGAACAGCCGGCCCTGGAGCATCTTGTCGGGCGAGGGGCCGATACCCGGCACGAAGTGGTGCGGGGAGAAGATCGACTGCTCGACCTCGGCGAAGATGTTCTCCGGGTTGCGGTTGAGCTCCAGCTTGCCGATCTCGATCGGCGGGTAGTCCGCGTGCGGCCAGACCTTGGTCAGGTCGAACGGGTTGAAGCGGTACGTCGCCGCGTCGGCCGCCGGCATGATCTGCACCTGGACGGTCCAGCTCGGGAAGTCGCCGCGCTCGATCGCCTCACGCAGGTCGCGCTGGTGGCTGTCCGGGTCCTCACCGGCGAGCTTGGCGGCCTCGGCCGCGGTGAGGTTCTTGATGCCCTGGTCGGTCTTGAAGTGGTACTTGACCCAGAAGACCTCGCCGGCCTCGTTGTTCCACTGGTAGGTGTGCGAGCCGAAGCCGTCCATGTGGCGGTAGGACGCCGGGATGCCGCGGTCACCGAAGAGCCAGGTCACCTGGTGGGTGGACTCGGGCGACAGACCCCAGAAGTCCCAGACGTTGTCCGCCTCCTGGGAGCCGGTGTACGGGTCGCGCTTCTGGGTGTGGATGAAGTCGGGGAACTTGATGGCGTCCTTGATGAAGAACACCGGGGTGTTGTTGCCGACGAGGTCGTAGTTGCCCTCTTCGGTGTAGAACTTCAGCGCGAAGCCGCGCGGGTCGCGCACCGCGTCGGCGGCACCGAGGTTGCCGGCGACCGTGGAGAACCGCAGGAAGGTCTCGGTCTGCTTGCCGACCTCGGAGAGGAACTTGGCGCGGGTGTACCGCGTGACGTCGGCGGTCACCGTGAACGTGCCGTACGCACCGGCGCCGCGGGCGTGCACCACGCGCTCCGGGATGCGCTCGCGGTTGAAGTGCGCGAGCTTCTCCAGCAGCAGCTGGTCCTGGATGAGTCCGGGGCCGCCGATGCCGGCCGTCTCGCTGTTCTGGTTGTCCGCGACCGGAGCCCCGGCCTCCGTGGTCAGCGGTCCGGTGCTGCTCTGTACCGACACGTGCGCCTCCTGAGTCATGAACCTGCCCTTGGCTTGCGCCGCAACCGATCCTACATTGGACAATGTCTAAGTCAAGAAGAACTGGAAACTCGTACCGAATCCGGTGATGGACGAGCCACTGCTACCCTGGCCCTTATCTGACTGATAGGTGATTGGCATGAGTGACCTGCTGGAACGACTCCGGGGACGCGGCTGGCGGCTGACCGCGCAGCGACGCGTCGTCGCCGAGGTCCTCGACGGGGACCACGTCCACTACACCGCTGACGAAGTGCACGCGCGGGCGACCGAGCGCCTGCCGGAGATCTCGCGCGCGACCGTGTACAACACGCTCGGCGAGCTGGTCTCGCTCGGCGAGGTGATCGAGGTCAGCACGGACGGCCGCGCCAAGCGGTACGACCCCAACGCCCACCACGACCACCAGCACCTGGTGTGCTCGCGGTGCGGGACGATAAGGGACGTCCACCTGGACAGCGACCCCCTCACCGCACTGCCGGTGCCGGAACGCTTCGGCTTCGAGATCTCCGAGGTGTCGGTGACGTACCGGGGCATCTGCCCGAACTGCCACTCGCACCGCTGAACCCGGCCGTCCCGCCACCTTGCGGCGCGTCCCGGTAGATCCCGGGGCACATCCGGTACAGGAGTTTTCACCCGCCCCTCCTGGGCACCCAGGGCCCAGGAGGTGGTCCACCATGCCCGAGCCCGGCAGCAAGGACTACGACAAGCGCCGCGCCCGGCTCCGCAAGGACGCCGAGAACAGCGGGATCAACGATCAGCACGCCAATGAGGAGGCCAACGAGACCCTCCAGGGCGAGGAGGGATGGCGCAGCCGGGGTCCGCGCACCGAGCGCGGCCGGGGCCCGAAGGGCGAACGCACCGGCGAATGACGTGCCCGCGCCCCCGCTCCGTAGACGGATACGACGAAGGCCCGGATTCCTGAGAATCCGGGCCTTCGTCCTTCAGTAGCGGGGACAGGATTTGAACCTGCGACCTCTGGGTTATGAGCCCAGCGAGCTACCGAGCTGCTCCACCCCGCGCCGTTGTGTGTCCACTGTAACCTCACCGCGACGACCAGTGCAAATCACGTTCCGTCGCGCTAGGGCCAGCGGCATCGTCGGACAGCCGGGCGGCCGAGGCCGTACGGGACACCGCACGCCCCGTACGGCCTCGGCCGCGCCCCGCGCCCTACGCCGTCAGCTCCTCCTGGAGCGCCTCGCGCAGCCGCGCCGCGCGCTCCGCGACCTCCGGCGGCCCCAGCTCCACGGCCCGCCGGCACCACTGGTGCCCCTCGGCCAGCGCACCGCGCCGGGCGGCGAGCAGGGCCAGGCGCAGGGCGGCGCGCCCGTGCCCGTCCTCGGCCGCGCGGGTCCACCACAGGGCGGCCTCGGGCAGGCTGCCCTCCCGGGCCAGCAGCAGGCCGAGGTTGAAGGCGCCGTTGCGGCTGCCCGCCTCGGCCGCGGCCCGGTACCAGCGGGCGGCCTCGACCACATCGCCCCGAGCCGCCGCGAACATGCCAACCCGGACCTGGGCGCGCCGGTGCCCCTGCCGCGCGGCGTGCTCGTACCACCGGGTGCACTCGTCGTCCCGCCGCCGCTCGACCGCGCCGCCGTCGCGACGGTCCAGCAGATCGGCGAGGCGGAACGCCGCCTCGGCGCTGCCGCCCTCGGCCGCGCAGCGCAGGTTGCGCTCGGCGGCCTCCGTGTCACCGTCGCGCAGTTGGACGATGGCGACCTGGAGGGCGGCCTCGGTGTGGCCGGCCGCCGCGGCACGCTCGTACCACTCGTGCGCCATCCGCTCCGCGCCGCGCTCGGCGTACAGGATGCCGAGATTGAAGGCGGCGTCCACGCTGCCCGCCTCGGCGGCCTTGGAGAACCACGGCTCGGCGCCGGCCGAGTCGCCGCGCTGGAGGAGCATGATGGCGAGCGCGTTGGCGGCCTCGCGGTGCCCCGCGTAGGCAGCACGGCGGTACCACTGCTCGCCACGGCCTTCCCGGCCCTGCTCGGCGCAGAGCAGGCCGATGTTGTACGCGCCGTTCACATCACCCGCGTCGAGCGCGGCGCGGTACCAGCGCTCGGCGGTCTGGGTCTCGCCGCGGTCGGCGTGCAGCGCGCCCAGCGCGTTGGCCGCGTTGCCGTCGCCGTCCTGGGCGGCGCGGCGCCACCACTCGGCGGCGCTCTCCTCGTCGCCCGCGTCGCGCAGCAGGAAGCCGAGGGCGCAAGCGGCGCGTGCCTCACCGCCCTTGGCGGCGGTCAGGTACCAGCGGCCGGCCTCCTGGGTGTCGCCGCGCTCCTCCAGGAGCGTGCCCAGGTGCAGCGCGGCGCGGCGGTGCCCGCGCGCGGCGGCCTGGCGGTACCACTGCTCGGCCTCGGCGTCCGGGGCGCCGTCGCCGACGGTGGCCGCGCGGTCGTCCAGCAGACGGGCGAGGCGGTACGCGGCTTCGCGGTGCCCGCGTTCGGCGGCGGCCCGGAACCAGCGTTCGGCGCCCACGTCGCCACGGTGTTCCAGGAGGTCGGCGAGGGCGTACGCGCCCAGGCAGTGCCCCGACTCGGCGGACTGGCGCAGCCAGTACTCGGCGGCGGGCTCGTCGCCGCGCTCGCGGTAGAAGCGGCCGAGCGCGTGGGCGGCCGCGGCGGACCCGGCGACGGCGGCGATCCGCCACCAGCCCGCCGCCTCGTCCGCGTAGCCGCGCTGGTGCAGCAGGACGCCCAGGTTGTTGGCGGCCGCGCGGTCGCCGGCCGCGGTGGCGGAGCGCAGGTACGGTTCGGCGCCGTCCAGGTCGCCGCGGCGCAGCAGCATCGCGCCCAGCACGCTCATGGCCGCGGTGTCGCCGGCTTCGGCGGCGCGTCGGTGGTGGGCTTCGGTCACGGCTTCGGACGCCTCGGCGGCGGCGTCGGCCTCGATCACGTCCAGCGGCATGTCGGCGTCACGCTGGTCCGGAAGCACGGTGTCCCGTCCGTCCGGTGTCCCGGATGCGCGCCCGTCGTCGGGCGCGTGCACAAACCGGCCTGTCTCCAACAACCTTGCCTTGTCCCCCATGAGGGCCATCGTCGCACCACCCGCAACCCGCGTACACCTGGTATACCGCAGCCAGTGAGGTCACTACAGCGTTTTGTCGACTTCCCGATACAGAGACATGCCAAACTCCGTTCTCCTCCACTTCCGTTCACATCTGGAAAAGGCGCACGCGCCCGGGCGTGTCGCGCCACACATGACGAAGGCCCGGATCCCAAGGATCCGGGCCTTCGTTCTTCAGTAGCGGGGACAGGATTTGAACCTGCGACCTCTGGGTTATGAGCCCAGCGAGCTACCGAGCTGCTCCACCCCGCGCCGTTGTGTGTCCACGGTACCACGGCACGGAGGCGGTCCCGGCCCGCTGGTCGTCTCCCAGGGGCCGGGACCGCGGCGTCAGCTTCCGCCGGTGCCGCCGTTCTTGCCGGCGTCACCCTTCTGCTGGGCCTTCTTCTCCGCCTCGGCCGCCCGGTCCAGGGCCGCCTTCAGCTTCTTCTGCGACTCGCCGTAGCCGGCCCAGTCGCCTTCCTTACGGGCCTTCTCGCCGTCCTCGTACGCCTTCACGGCGTCGTCGAGGGCCTGTTGGACCGTCTGGTCGGCGGGCGGCTGCTTGCCCGTGTCACCGCCGTCGGACGGCGGCTGCTCCGTACCGGAGCCCGGCGGCTTCTTGCCGAACACGACATCGAGCGCCTCGGCGAGGTTGTTGCCCAGGACGGGGTCGTTCTCGCCGTAGCTGACCAGCACCTTCTTCAGCAGCGGGTAGTTGGTGCCCGCACCGCGCAGATAGACCGGCTCGACGTACAGCAGGCCGCCGTTCATCGGGACCGTGAGCAGGTTGCCGTACTCGATCTCGGAGTCGCCGAGTTTCTTCAGGATGTTCAGCTCATTGGCGATCTTGGGATCGGAGTTGAACTTCGACTGGACCTGCTGCGGCCCCGGCACCGGTGTCTGGGACGGCAGTTTCAGCACTCTGATCTTGCCGTAGTCACTGCTGGTGGCATTGGCGTCGACCGCCATGAACGCACCCAGGTTGTCCCGCTTGTTGGGTGTGAACGTCGTGGTGAGCGCGAAGGTCTGGGCCTTCTGGTCCGGCATCTTCAGGCTCTGGTAGTACGGCGGCACCGAGTTGCCCGACTTGTTCGTCGGGTCGTTCGGGACCTGCCAGCGCTCGCTGCCCGTGTAGAACGTGTTCGGGTCGGTGACGTGGTACGTCGTCAGGAGCTGACGCTGCACCTTGAAGAGGTCCTGCGGGTAGCGCATGTGCTCCATCAGCGACTTGCTGATGGAACTCTTCTTCTCGACCGTCCCGGGGAAGGACTTCATCCAGGTCTTCAGCACCGGGTCCTTGGTGTCCCACTCGTAGAGCTTGACCGAGCCGTCATAGGCGTCGACCGTGGCCTTGACCGAGTTGCGGATGTAGTTGACCTGGTTCTGCTGGGCGACGACCGCCCGCTGACCGTCGGTGAGCGAGTCGGCCGTGGTGTCGCCGAGCGTGGTGCGCGAGGCGTACGGGTAGCCGTTGCTCGTCGTGTAGGCGTCGACGATCCACTTGATCCGGCCGTCGATGACCGCCGGGTAGGCGTCGCCGTCGATGGTCAGCCAGGGGGCGACCGCCTCCACGCGCTCCTTGGGCGTGCGGTTGTACAGGATCCGCGAGTCCTTGCCGATGGCGCCCGAGTAGAGGATCTGCGGCTCGCCGAACGCGACCGCGTAGGCGGCGCGGTTGATCGGGTTGGCGAGGTTCACCCCGCTCTTGCCCGTGTAGCTGTAACTCTTCTCGCCGCTCTTGTCGGAGGAGTAGTCCAGCTCCTTCTGCGGCCCGCCCACGATCGAGTACTGGGTGGTCTTCTCGCCGTAGTAGACCCGCTGCTCGTACGGCCCGAACTGGCCCTTCGAGGGCAGCTCGCTCTCGGTGTAGGCCGGCTCACCGCCCTCGGCGAACGTGGTGCCCTTGGCCGCCACCGCGCCGAACCCGTGGGTGTACTTGAAGTGGTCGTTGATCCAGTTCCGCTCGGAGACCCCGTTGAGGTTCAGCTCACGCAGGCCGATGACGGTGTCCTGGTCCTTGCCGTCCTTGTCCTTGTACCGGTCGACGTCGAGGGTCGACGGGAACTGGTAGTAGCTGCGGACCTGCTGGCGCTGCTGGAAGGACGGGGAGACCACGTTCGGGTCGAGCAGACGCACGCTCGCGGTGGTGTCGGCGGCGTCCCGCAGCTTCTGCCGGTCCGCGTCGCCCTTCGGCTTGTAGTTGCCGTCGTAGCCCTGCACGTCGACACCGTCGATGTCGTACGCGTCCCGCGTCGCCTTGATGTTCTGCTTGATGTACGGCGCTTCCTTGGCCTGCTCGTTCGGCTGGACCTGGAACTTCTGCACGATGGCCGGGTACAGGCCGCCGATGAGGACGGCGGAGAGCACCATCAGGCCGAAGCCGATGACCGGCAGCTGCCAGGTACGGCGCCACAGCGTCGCGAAGAAGAGCACCGCGCAGATCGCCGCGATGAAGAACAGGATCGTCTTGGCGGGCAGGTAGGCGTTGGCGTCCACATAGCGCAGGCCGGTCCAGCCGTCGGCGGACTTCAGCCCGCTGGACTTCACCGCCAGGCCGTACCGGTCGAGCCAGTACGCGACGGCCTTCAGCGACACGAAGATGCCCAGCACCACGGAGAGGTGGCCGGTGGCGGCGGCCGTCGCGCGCGAGCCGGGGCTCGTGACGCGCAGCCCGCCGTACAGGTAGTGGGTGAGCGCCGCGGCGATCAGGCACAGCACCGCGCACGCGAAGCCGAAGCTGAGCAGGAAGCGGTACCACGGCAGGTCGAAGGCGTAGAACGCGACGTCCTTGCCGAACTGCGGATCCTTCTGGCCGAACGGCACCCCGTTCACCCACTGGAGCCACGTACGCCACTGGCCGGAGGCCGACGCGCCGGCGATCAGGCCCACCACCGCGGTGACCGCGAGCAGCGCCCATTTCTTGTACGGGGCGATGCTCATCCGGTAGCGGTCCAGGCTCTGCTGCTCCATGGACATCGCGCTGAGTGGCGGCCGCAGGCGGTGCGCCAGCCAGATGTTGACGCCGACCGCGGCGGCCATCAGGACGCCGAAGGCGAGAAACAGTCCGATCTTCGTCAACAGGGTGGTGGTGAAGACCGAGGAGTACTTGACCGACCGGAACCAGAGCCAGTCGGTCCAGAACCCGGAGAACATGACGAAGAGCATGGCCAGCACGGCCAGCACGCCCAGTGTCATGAGCAGGGTCCGGACCCGCCGGGACGGTCGGCCGACTCTGATCCGTGGCCCTGTCGGGCCTCCGCCGCGGTCCGGCATCTGGAAAGCCAAGGTGCGCACCTCGAAGTTCGCTGTCGTGTTGAGCAGGCCCGGCGATAGTAGGACCCACTGTTGCAACTTACTAAGGCTTTACTCGGTTCCCGTTTTCCGGGGTTCGCAGGGCACGATATTGAGCATGAACAACCTTCCCGTCGACGGCACCCCCCTCGCCGCCAGCCCGCTGACCCGCGCCGTACTCGAAATCGACGAGTACGCCGCCGGGCTCGGCTGGGACCAGCCCGCCCGCCTCTTCGCCCTCGTGGACACCGCCCGCCTCCGTGAGCAGGAACCTTCGCTCGCCGAACAGCTCGGTATCGACGACTCCACCACCGCCTCGCTGACCCCGGTCGAGCAGGACGAGATCCCCGCCGACGCTCCGCTGGACGAGTTCCTGGCCACCATCGGCTGGCCGGACGCGGTGGCCGGCTGCGCCATGACCGTGGAGCGGCTGATGCTGCCGCCGTCCGCGGAGGACGCCGTACCGGCCGGTATGGACGAGGCCCAGCTCGCCGAGTGGGTCGCCGGCCACCCGGACCGTCAGGAGGTGCGGATGACGGTGGCGGTGCTGCGGGACGGCACGCGGGAGTCGGCGCTGCGGCTGCGGGAGAAGGACTCCACGTCCGAGGTACTGACCGGTTCGCAGCTCGTGCCGGGGCTGGCGGACGCGCTGGCCGCCACCTTCGAGGGCTGAGCGCGCGGGCTGTGCCACCCGGGGCCGTCCGGGGCCGGGCCCGCCGCGCCCCGGGCCGTGACCGGCTCGGGCCCCGTACGGGCCGGGCCGCCTACGTGTTCGCGGGGCAGCTCGGCAGGCCGGCCGTGTCGCCCTTGCGGATCTTCTCCAGGGACTTCAGCGCGTCCTGGATGGTGTCCACCTTGACCAGGCGCAGGCCCTCCGGGTGGTCGTCGACGACGGACGCGCAGTTGTCCTTGGGCGTCAGGAAGTACTCGGCGCCCTTGTTGCGCGCGCCGACGACCTTCATCGCGATGCCGCCGATCGGGCCGACCTTGCCGTCCGCGTCGATCGTGCCCGTACCGGCCACGAACTTTCCGCCGGTCAGGTCCTCGGGCGTGAGCTTGTCGATGATCCCGAGGGCGAACATCAGCCCGGCGCTGGGCCCGCTGACGTCGGCCAGCTTGATCTCCACGTCGAACGGGAACGTGTAGTCGATGCCGGCCTGGATGCCGACGACGGGCCGGCCGTCCTTCGCCTTGGCGGTCGGTACGGCGATGTCCTTGGTGGGGCCCTCGGGCTTCTTGCCCTTCTTCTGGGCCGCGGCCGCCTCCTTGGCCGGGATGACCGTGAAGACCGCCTGCTCGCCGGGCTGGTGCTTCGTGACCAGCTTGGCGACGTCCGTGTTGGCCTTGATCTCCGTACCGTCCACGGCCTTGATCACGTCACCGGCGTGCAGCTTGCCGTCCGCGGGGGCGTCCTTGACGACGGATGCCACCACCGTCTGGGAGCCGACCGGGATCTTCAGCTGCTTGAACGCCGCGACCTTGGCGCTCTCCAGGGACTGGCTGAACTCCTCGGCGTTCTGCTGGTCGGACTGCTCCGCCGTCTGGCCCTCCGGGTAGAGGGTCTTGTGGGGCACCACCAGGCTGTCGTGCTTCAGCCAGCCGACGACCGCCTCGAAGAGGTTCATGCGGTACTCGGCGCCGGTGACCCGCACCGTGACCATGTTCAGGTTGCCGGAGGTCGGGTACGTCTTGTGGCCGGATATCTGGAGCACCGGCTCGCCCTTGTGCTCGCCCAGGGTGTTGGTCGTGGGCCCCGGATACATCTCGGAATACGGAACGGGAATCACCATCCCGGCGCAGATCAGCGCAATCAGCATCACGAGAGAGGCGAGCAGCGTCGCGGTGCGGCGTGGCATGGAACGACAGTACGGGACGCCTACGACACCCGGTCCCCGGGGCCGTCCGTCCGGGGCGCGCGGAAGGGCGCACGGGGCCCTCAGGGCGCTCGGTGGGGCGCTCGGCGCGGGCGCCCGGTGACCGGGGTGGTGGCGGCCGCTTGCGTCCGCGTACGCCCGCCACCGCCCCGGATCATTCCGGCATGCTCATGCCGCGTCTGAACCGGAATGTGCCTTCTCGGGCTTCTCCATCGCCTCCCGGAAGCGCGCGTAGCCCGCCAGTTCCGCGACGTCCCCGGTCCTGCGGTTGCGCGATGCCCAACTGCTCCACACGACGGCGGCGATGACGGCCAGAACCGGAATCAGCAACCAGAGGAGCGCTCCCATAGCGGCCTCCCGACCCCTTGTAACAACCGCAACGACAAATAAGCAGATTAACCATCTGCCAGGTCAACGCTCACGCCAGGGGGCGGGTTACGCAACTGGAGCGCACGTCAAGGATTTCCCGAAACCGCCCGGAACGGGCGCCACCGCACGAAACCGGCCGTCAGCAGGCGCCGACCCACTCCTCCGTACCGTCCGAAAAGCGCTGGTGCTTCCATATCGGCACCTCGTGCTTGAGGTCATCGATCAGCCGGCGGCAGGCGGCGAACGCCTCCGCCCGGTGCGGGCAGGAGACCGCCACGACGACCGCCAGGTCACCGATGGTCAGCTCGCCGACGCGGTGCACCGCGGCCAGCGCGCGGACCGGGAAGTCGGCCGCCACCTTCTCGGCGACACGGCGCAGTTCGGCCTCGGCACTCGGGTGCGCCGAGTAGCCGAGGGCGTCGACGTCGGCGCCGCCGTCGTGCGAACGGACCGTACCGACGAACAGGGCCGTCCCGCCGGCGGCCGGGTCGCCGACGGCCGCGAAGACCTCGTCCAAGGACAGCGGGGTGTCACGGACCGCGAGGAGGCGGATCGCGTCCGCCGCGCCCTGCTCGCCCGGGTGGTCATACGTGCCTGGCATGGCTCCATCGTGCCGTACGGGACGGCGCGGCGGGACATGGCCTTTCCACCGGTCCTGCGACGGGGCGGGTTGGTGGCTCCTACAGGGGCGGGGCGGCGGCGCACAGCCCCCCTCAGCCCCTCAGATGCGCCGGCGGGCCTTGCGGGCGCGGCGCACCAGGGCGGCGGTGCCCAGGAGGGCGACCGTCGCGCCGGCCGCCCCGGCGGCGGTGGCGTCCTTGCGGCCCAGGCGGCGGCCCGCGACCGTGTGCCGGCCCGCGACCTCCTCCAGCAGCTCGGCCAGCACCTCCTCGTTCGTCCACCGGGGGCGCCAGCCCGCCTCGTGCAGCCGGCTTCCGCTGACCACCCACGGGTGCATCGTGTAGGCCAGGTCCCCGGCGGGCGACGGCGTGAGACCGATGCGGTGCAGCCGGGCGGCGGCGCCGAGCGCCACGGAGGACGGCAGCTCCATACGCCGGATCCCGGCCAGCTCCTCGACCTCCTCCTGCTCCAGCCACCCGTCGCAGCCCACCGCCAGCTCGCCCTCGACCTTCTCCAGAGCGGCGTACACCAGGGCGCTGACCAGGTCGTCCACGTGGCAGAACTGCCAGGCGGGACGGGAACCGGCGACGACCAGCAGCCGCGGTGACTCGAAGTAGCGGGTCAGCGCGGTGTCCGTACCGCCCACCAGGACGGTGGGGCGCAGGACCGTGACGTTCAGGCCGGGGTGCGCGCGGGGCGCACGGTGCGCCAGGCGCTCGATCTCCAGGAGGTCGCCGACTCCGGTGGCGTCGGCGGTGGCCCGCAGCTCGGCGTCCTCGGCCAGCGGTACGTCGTTGTCCGGGAGCGCGCCGTAGACCATGGCGGAGGTGCAGAGCACGACCCGGTGCACACCGGCGGCCGCCGCGGCCGTGAGGACCGTCTGCGTACCGCGCACGTTGTACGCCGTACGGGCCGCCGCGTCGGTCTCCAGGTCGAGATCGACGGCGAGGTGCACGACGACGTCGGCGCCGCGCAGCTTGTCGGCGATGGCCGGGTCGCGGACGTCCAGGACGTGCCAGTGCGCCTCGGCGGCCTCGCCGCGCCGCTCGTCGATGGCCACGACCCGCTTGACCTCGTCGGACTCGGTCAGTGCCTGGGTCAGCAGGGCGCCCACGCCGGAGGCGGCGCCGGTGACCGCGACGACGGGGCGGCGCAGTGGCCGGGCGGGCGCGGCGTCCGCCTGTTTTCCTGCGTTCTCGGTGTCGGCGGCAGCGTTTCGCGCTGCGCGAACGGTCGGATCTGGGGAACTCACCGGGCGTCTCCAGCGGTTGTCTTCAGTGCGTAGGCGTGCTGACGCGTACGTACCAGGTGGCGTCCATCCTGCCGCAGGCGCCGGGACGGCGGAGCACCGAGCCCCGAAGCGGGGCGGGTGTCTAGGCTGGAAGAGAATGTCGGGCAGCCGCCGCCGGCCCGGGCCGGCGGCCCTACGAGCCGAGGAAACCCGTGAGTGACACCCCATTTGGATTCGGCCTTCCGCCGGAGGAGCCGGAGGACGGCGACAACGGCAAGAAGAAGGGCGGCCAGGGAGGTAGCCAGGGCCCCGCGAACCCGTTCGGATTCGGCGGCGGGAGCGGCGGTGCGGACAACCCGTTCGCGGCGCTCTTCGGCGGCATGGGCGGTCCTGGTGGCGAGATGAACCCTGGCGACCTTGGCGCCGCCTTCCAGAAGCTGGGCCAGATGCTCTCCTACGAGGGCGGCCCGGTGAACTGGGACATGGCCAAGGACATCGCGCGCCAGACCGTCGCGCAGGGCGCCGAGGACGGCACCAAGGACGCCAGCGTCTCCCCCGGTGAGCGGGCGGCCGTCGAAGAGGCCGTGCGCCTGGCCGACCTGTGGCTGGACGGTGTGACGTCCCTGCCGTCGGGCGCGAGCACGGTGCTGTCGTGGAGCCGCGCCGAGTGGGTCGAGGAGACCCTGCCGGTGTGGAAGGACCTGGTGGACCCGGTCGCGGAGCGCGTCGGCGCGGCCATGGGCGACGTGCTGCCCGAGGAGATGCAGGCCATGGCGGGCCCGCTGCTCGGCATGATGCGCTCCATGGGCGGCGCGATGTTCGGTACGCAGATCGGGCAGGCGCTGGGCGTGCTGGCCGGTGAGGTCGTCGGTTCCACCGACGTCGGGCTGCCCCTGGGGCCGGCCGGCAAGGCCGCGCTGCTGCCGGGCAACATCGCCAACTTCGGCTCCGGCCTCGGCGTGCCCGAGGAGGAGGTGCGGCTCTACCTGGCCCTGCGCGAGGCCGCCCACCAGCGGCTCTTCGCCCACGTACCGTGGCTGCGCTCGCACCTGTTCGGCGCGGTCGAGGGCTACGCCCGCGGCATCAAGGTGGACACGACCAAGCTGGAGGACGTGGTCGGCCAGCTCGACCCGCAGCACCCCGAGGAGCTGCAGAACGCGCTCCAGCAGGGCATGTTCCAGCCCGAGGACACCCCGGAGCAGAAGGCCGCGCTGGCCCGTCTGGAGACGGCCCTGGCGCTCGTCGAGGGCTGGGTGGACGCGGTGGTGCACGCCGCCGCCTCCCCGCACCTGCCGTCGGCCGACGCGCTGCGCGAGACGCTGCGGCGGCGCCGGGCGACCGGTGGACCGGCCGAGCAGACCTTCGCCACCCTGATCGGCCTGGAGCTGCGTCCGCGGCGCCTGCGGGACGCCTCGCGGCTCTGGGCGCTGCTGACGGACGCACGCGGCCTGGACGGCCGGGACGCGCTCTGGGAGCACCCGGACATGCTGCCGACGGCCGCCGACCTGGACGACCCGGACGCCTTCGTCCACCACGAGCAGCTGGACTTCTCCGAGCTGGACAAGATGCTCGGGGAGGCCGCGGGCGGCGGCACGGCGAAGCCGGACCTGTCGAAGGAAACCGGCGAGGACGGCCCCGAGGAGGGCGGCAAGCCCGGGGGCGACGGCAGCAAGTGAGCCTTCACGACGACGCGGCGCGGGTCCTCAAGGAGTGGCCCGCGCCGTCCCCCGAGCAGGACCGGCTGCGGCTCTCCTACCTGGACCACCTGGCGGCCCACCCCGACGGCATGGGCAAGCCCTGCAAGGACGGGCACATCACGGCCAGCGCCCTGGTCATCGACCCGCCGCGCGGCCGGGTCCTGCTGACGCTGCACCGCAAGCTCAAGATGTGGCTCCAGATGGGCGGGCACTGCGAGCCGGAGGACGCCACGCTCGCGGACGCGGCGCTGCGTGAGGCGCGCGAGGAGTCCGGGATCGCGTCCGGTCTGACGCTGCTGGGCGGGCCGGTGCGCCTGGACCGGCATCTGACGCCGTGCGCGTGGCATCTGGACGTGCAGTACGCGGCGCTGGCGCCCGAGGGGGCCGAGGCGGTGATCAGCGACGAGTCGCTGGAGCTGCGCTGGTTCGCGTACGACGAGGTGGCGGCGGTGGCGGACGACTCGGTCGTACGCCTCGTGGAGCGCACGCGCGCCCTGCTGTAGCGCCCGCCGGCCGCGCGCCCTCGCCGGGGCGCGCGGCCGGGACCTCAGTTGGTGAAGATGTTGCCCTGGTTCTGGCCGTGGGCGCCCTGCTGCCCCATGCCGAACTGGGCGGCCAGGCCGGACCCGATGTTGGCGTTCTGCGGCGGCAGCAGCTCGCTGGGCTGGACGAGCGCGTACCCCTGGCCCAGGAAACTCAGCTCCCAGCCCTCACCCGTGTTCCCACGGCGCCGCCACACGCCCGAGGAGTGCGTCTGCGCCTGCATCTGCACCCGCAGCGAGGCGGACCAGGCGACCACCGCGTCCGCGTCGGCATTGACGTACTTGTCCGGGGTGACCTGCATCATCAGCGGCTGGCCCGAGGTCATCAGCACGACCTTGCCGCGGCCGGAGATGTTGAGCTGGTACTTGCCGGTGCCGGAGATCCCGTACTGGCTGTCGACCGAGATCACCTCCCAGTGGAGGCCCGAGTCCAGCGCCAGCACATAGCTGCTGTCCACGGTCAGACCGTCGTGGTCGACGTCCATGACGTGCACGTACTGCGCGAGGTTGGCCAGGTAGACGGTGCCCTGTCCGGACACCCGCATCAGGTCCAGGCCCTCACCGGAGGCGGCGCGGGCGTGCTGCTGACCGGGCGTCTGGTAGTTCCCGTCGAATTCCAGCAGTCCCTGGTAGGCGACCATGCTGCCCTTACGGGCGAGCAGGTCCTCGTGCCCCTGGAGGGCGACCCGCAGCAGCTGCGGGTTCTGCAGGGTGTAGCGGTCCTGGGTCTGCGCCTCGGTATAGGCGAAAAGCGGACTCTGCATGATGGCTTGACGTCCTCCCCCTCAGCCCCGGGCCCGGAGCCGGTCGGTGCTGTCCTCACTGGGCTGTACGACGACGAAGCCCTGCCCGGAGAAGCCGAGCTGGTACGCCTCGCCGCTGCCGCGCCCGATCATCGAGGACGCCTTGAAGCTGCGCTTGCCCTTCATCTTCAGGTTCGTCGACCAGGCGACGAGCGCGTCCGGGTCGACGTAGGTCTCGTCCTCGCCGCGGCCGCAGTCCACCACGATCGGGGTGCCGCGGGAGGTCAGCGCGACCCAGCCGGTGCCCGAGATGCCGACGTTGAAGAGGCCCTGGCCGGCGAACTTGGCCATCCCCTTCACGCGCTGCACGCCCCACTGAAGGTGGGCGTCGAAGGCCAGCAGGTTGGTGCCGTTGACGGAGATCGCGTCACCGTCGAGATTGATGCAGACGACGTCGGCGCCGTAATCGGCCAGGTAGAGCAGGCCGTCGCCGGAGCACTTCATCAAGGGCGCACCCTCGCCGGTCAGCCACTGGGAGGCCATCTGGCGGACCGCGGGCGGGTTGGGCTCGTACTGGACGAAACCCTCGTAGGCGACCATCGAGCCGGTGCGGGCGAAGACGTCCTGGCCGCTCTGCATGGCGATCTTCACCATCGCACTGCCGTGGTTCTCCATGCGGGCGGCGGGTGCGGTCGGGGCGTAGCCCGGGGCTTGCTGTTCGTACATGGCGGGCTCCCTCAGACCTCGTAGGGCTGGACGACGATGAAGTTGCCGGGCGCGCCGCGGAACTGGAGGTTCACGGTTTCGCCGGAGTGTCCCGGATACGCGCTGCGGCGCAGGCTCACCTGACTGGAGATGATCACCTGCGAGGCGGCCGACCAGGCGACGATGGCGTTGGCGTCCGCGAACGTCGTCGGGGTGACCGGGAGGACGACCGGGGTGCCCTGGGTCTTGACGACGACCGTGCCGGTGCCCTGGAACTGCATGGTGAACAGCGCGCCGCCCGGGATGCCGTGCCCCTCGATGCGGCGGATCTCGTGCTGGAGCGACTCGTCGAAGGCGAGCACGCTCTCGGCCGAGACGCAGATCGCGTCGCCCTGGAGCTCGATGGGGTGCACATGGGCGCTGTTGTCCGCGAAGAACACCTGGCCCTGGCCCGTGCAGCGCATCAGCTGCATCTCCTGGCCGGTGGCGTTGCCCACGATGCGGCCCCGGAGGCCGGCGCCCTTGTAGCTGAAGTCGACCTTGCCCTGGTAGAGGACCATGCTGCCCTGACGGGCGAGCACCGGCTGCCCGTCGATGCCGAGGTCGGCGCGGATCAGCTTCTCGTTCTGCGGGGTCCACCGCTGCCCCGTAGGAGCCTCGCGGTACTTCTCCAGGACGACGCTGAGGCCGGGGCCGCCGGCCTGGGGCTGTGGCTGGCCGTACGGGGCGGGTTGCCCCTGAGGCGCTCCGTACGGGGCCGGAGGCTGCTGGCCGGGGAACTGGCCGCCCGGCTGGCCGTACGGGGCCTGGGGCGGGGCCTGAGGGGCCGCCTGGGGCGGCTGGCCGTACGGGGGCGGCGCCTGCTGGTGCGGCGGCCGGCCGTACGGCGGCTGACCGGGCATCTGACCGGGCCGGCCGGTCGGTTCGCCGGGAGGCGCTATCGGGGTCGCGATGGTCGGAGCGGCGTGCATTGGCGGGGCCGGCTGCTGCGGCGGGTGGCCCTGCGGCGGCTGAGCCTGGGCCGGAATCTGTGGTTCCGGCTGGGGCGGGACCGGAGGCTGCGGCGCTCCGTGGGGCTGCTGGGTCTGCGGAGTGCCGTGAGGCGCGCCCTGGGGCGTGCTCGGCGGCGCGCCGAAGGCCGGGGCCGGCTGCTGCGGGGCGGGCGGGCCCTGGGCCGGCGGGGCGGCGAAGCCCGGCGCCGGCTCGGAGGCGGCGGGCGGCGCGAAGCCCGGGACGCCGCCCTGCGGCGCCGGCTCGGGCGCGGCCGCGGGCTCCTCCTCCGCGACCTCGCCGCCGAAGTTCTTCAGCAGCGCCTCCAGGCCGCCGTCGAAGCCCTGCCCGACCGCGGCGAAGCGCCACTCGCCCTTCAGGTAGAAGTCTCCGAGCATCACGGCGCGCTCGGTGCTGAACTCCGCGCCGTCGAACGCGTAGCGGGCAACCTCCTCACCGCCGGCGACGATGCGCAGATAACCGGGCCCGACCTGGGACATCTGCCCCGCGCCGTCGAGTGTGGCGGTGAAGGAGAGCTTCTGGATGTGCTGCGGTATCCGGTCGAGCGTGACCCGGAAGGACTCCGTGTCGCCCGCCTGGGGGCCCAGCAGCTGGATCGCGCCCTCGGGTGACGCGGGCTGGTTGAAGAAGACGAAGTACCGGTCGTCGGAGAGCCGCTCGTCGGCGTCGAGGCCGAAGCAGCTGATGTCGAAGGTCAGGCCCGTACCGGCGATCTGCACGCCTACGTACAGATCCGTCCCGGCCGTCAGGTCACTGATCCTGGCCTTGTGGCCCCGCTGGAATTCCCTGGCCATACGTAACGACCGTCCCCCGCTCCCGCTCCGCGCTCTGATGACGTCGCGCCAGGCTAACCGCTGCCGCCGACAGCGGGCGATGCCGGTGGCGCGCGAACCGGTCGGAACCGGCCCTATTCCGTACGGGCCGCGGGCAACTGCGGCAGCCGGTCCGCCGCCACCACACCTTCCAGATAGCCGCGCGCTCGCTCCGTACGCGGGTATGACTCCAGGAGCTGCCAGAAACGCTGTCCGTGACCGGGGACGAGAAGATGCGCGAGTTCGTGGAGGAGTACGTAGTCGACGACGTACTCCGGCATTCCCTGGAGCCGGTGCGAGAGGCGGATGCTGCCCTCGGCGGGTGTGCAGGAGCCCCAGCGGGTGTTCTGGTTGGTCACCCAGCGCACCGTGGCGGGCCGGGCACGGCCGCCCAGGTACTGCTCCGACAGCCGCTCCGCGCGCGCGGCCAGCTCGCTGTCGCCGAGTTTCCGCCTGCCCTCCTGCGCGGCGAGCTTGTCCAGCATCACCGTCACCCAGCGCCGCTCCTCGGCCTCGGACATCCGGGCCGGGATCAGGACGACGGTGCGGTCGCCCTCGCGGTAGGCGGAGACCGTACGGCGCCGCCGCGAGCTTCTGCGCACCTCGACCGCGCTCGTCGCGGGGCTCGCGGCCGCGGGGCGCGCGGCCGTTCTGCGTGGGGGATCTGCGGCTCGGCGCAAAGGGTCGGCGGGCACGCCCCGACGTTACCCGCTGTCCGTACGGGAAGTCCCGCCCCCGGCTTCCGCCGTGCTCCCGGACCGCCCAGCAGCAAAGACGGCTTGTATGACTATTGCCTGCCGGCTGTGGACAACTTCCGACGCCCGGCGCGGGGGCGGGGGATGCTGAAGGCCGCTGGACGAGAGCTGATCGACGGGGGGCGGATCATGTATCCGATGCTCAAGCCCGCGCTGCGGCGCGGATGGCGGGACCGGCAGACGGTGCGCTTCGGGGTGGCCCCGGCGCACGCGGTGGAACTGGGCCCGGTGGACACGGCCACCGGCAGTTTTCTGGCCTTGATCGACGGCACACGGAGCCTGGATCAGCTGGTGGACGCCGCCGAGTCGCTGGGGCTGCCGGCCGGGCACGCGCGGCGGGTGGTGGACCGGCTGGGGCGGGCCGGCCTGCTGGACGTGCCGGCGGCGGGCGGGCCGGCGGCCGACACGGTGCGCGCGGACTCCGCGGCCTTCGGCCGGCTCCGGGCGGATCTCGCCTCGCTGTCCGTGCGGCATCCCGAGGCCGCGGGCGGACTGGAGCGGATGGGGGCGCGCCGTGCCGTACGGGCGCGGGTACGCGGCGCGGGCCGGGTGGGCGCTTCGGTCGCGGCCCTGCTCTCGGCGGCGGGCGTCGGGCGGGTGGAGGTGCAGGACGGCGGGAAGGTCGAGCCCTGGGACGTCGTGCCGGGCGGGGTGCGGGCGGAGCAGATCGGGGCGCGCCGGGACACCGCCGCCCGCAGCCTGGTCCACCGCGTCTCGCCCTGGTCCCGGAGACCGCGGCCGGAGGGCGGGCCGTCGGACGCGGGCGAGCCGGGCCTCGGGCTCATCGTGATCGCGCCGCGCGACGGCCTCGCCGCGTACGCACCCGATCCGAATCTGAGCGAGCCCTTCCTGACCGCGGGAATCCCCCATCTGTTCGCCGGGGTGGTCGAGGGCACCGGGGTGGTGGGCCCGCTGGTCCTGCCGGGTGGCTCCTCCTGCGCGGGCTGTCTGCAGCTGCGGCGTACGGACGCGGAGCCGGCCTGGCCGCGGCTGCTGGCCCAATGGCGGTCGGGGCGCGGCACACCGGCCGTCCCGGCGTGCGACGCGGCGCTGGCGACCACGGTGGCGGGGCTGGCCGCCGTGCAGGCGCTGGCGTTCCTGGACGGTCAGTTGCCACCCTGCACGGGGGCCCGGATGGAGGTGGCGCTGCCCGGCGCGGACTGGCGGACCACCAGGATCGCGCCGCATCCGGAGTGCGGCTGCGGCGCGGCGGGACCGGCCGGTGCCACGGCCACCTCGGATCCGGCCGGACGACACGTAACAATGGCGGAGTAACCCCGGTTGGGGACAGTGTGAGTTGGAGGGGCGCATGTCAGATCTTCCCCGCAAGGCGGTCACCCGTACCGCCAAGCTGGCCGCGCTGCCACTGGGCTTCGCCGGCCGCGCCACCTGGGGGCTGGGCAAGCGGATCGGCGGCAGGTCGGCGGACCTCGTCGGCCGCGAGCTCCAACAGCGGACCGCGGAACAGCTCTTCCGGGTGCTCGGCGAGCTGAAGGGCGGCGCCATGAAGTTCGGGCAGGCGCTGTCGGTCTTCGAGTCGGCACTGCCGGAGGAGGTCGCCGGTCCGTACCGCGCCGCGCTCACCAAACTTCAGGAAGCCGCGCCGCCGATGCCGACGGACACGGTGCACAAGGTGCTGGCGGAGCGGCTGGGCGAGGACTGGCGCGAGCTGTTCACGGAGTTCGAGGACAAACCGTCGGCAGCCGCGTCGATCGGGCAGGTGCACCGCGCGGTCTGGCACGACGGCCGTGAGGTGGCGGTCAAGGTCCAGTATCCGGGGGCGGGCGCGGCCCTGCTGTCCGACCTGTCCCAACTGGGCCGGTTCGCCCGACTGCTCGGGCCGCTGATCCCCGGCATGGACATCAAGCCGCTGATCTCCGAGCTGCGCGACCGGGTCTCCGAGGAGCTGGACTACGCCCTGGAGGCCGAGGCCCAGCAGGCGCACACCGAGGAGTTCGCCGACGATCCCGACGTACGGGTGCCCGCCGTGGTCCACCAGGGTGACCAGGTGCTGGTCACCGAGTGGATGGAGGGCGTCCCCCTCTCGGAGGTCATCGCGAACGGCACCCAGGAGGAGCGCGACCGGGCCGGGCAGCTCCTCGCCCGCTTCCTCTTCGCCGGCACCGCGCGCACCGGCCTGCTGCACGCCGACCCGCACCCGGGCAACTTCCGGCTGCTGACCGGCGACGCTCCCGACGGCCCGGCGGATCAGTGGCGGCTGGGCGTGCTGGACTTCGGTACGGTCGACCGGCTGCCGGACGGCCTGCCGTCCACGATCGGCGCCTCCCTGCGTATGACGCTCGACGGCGAGGCCGAGGCGGTCTACGAGCTGCTGTGCGAAGAGGGGTTCGTGAAGGAGTCCATCGAGCTGGACCCCGACGCGGTGCTGGACTATCTGCTGCCGATCATCGAACCGGCCCAGGCGGACGACTTCACCTTCACCCGCTCCTGGATGCGTACCCAGGCCGCCCGTATCGCCGACCCGCGCTCCCCCGCCTACCAGCTCGGCCGCCAGCTCAACCTGCCCCCCTCCTACCTGCTCATACACCGCGTGACGCTGAGCACGATCGGCGTCCTGTGCCAGCTGGGCGCCACCGTCCGCCTGCGCGACGAGCTGGAGTCCTGGCTCCCCGGCTTCGCCCCGGCCGACAGCTCCACCCCGTCCGTGCCCGAGCAGAGTCACCCCGCGGTGGAGGAGACACCGGCCTGACCGCGCCTACGGCGGGCCGCCCTTCGGGACAGCAGCGCTCCGTGTGCCGCCCCGCGTCGGCCGGCACCGTGCCTTCACCTCGTCGGTACCGGGTCCAAGTGGGACTCGATGACGCGGAGGTGGGCGCGGGTGCAGATGTCGCACAGGTGGTGGCGGGTGCCGTTGGCGATGGTGCAGGTCCAGGTGGCCGGGGTGCCCTCGGCGGTGGTTCCGCACTGGACGCACTCCGCGTGGTCGGTGGTCAAGTCCGCCTGTTCGTACGTCTTCTGGTTCATCAGCCGACAATATCCCCGCCACCGCCGGGAAAGGGGGCACAACGCCTCAGGGGCCGCCCAGTTGGACAGCCCCTGCGGTGTGTGGTGTTGCGTGGCCGCCTGATGCGGTGGTGAACACCGCCGGGCGGCCCGGCACCGTACGGATGCCGGGCAGCCGGTGGGTCACTGCATGACGGCCATGGCCAGAGCGCGCCGGGCGCGCAGCGACGCCCGCTCGGCGCGGCGCTGCATGCGCCGGGCCGCGGCGAGGCGCTGGGCCCTGCGTTCGGACTCGGCCTCCCGCAAGCGCTCTTGCATATGCGCGCGAGCCAGGGCTTCTGGGATGAGTTGCATTTCACGGGTCCTGTTCTGGCGCGACTCGATCACGCCGGAGTTCACGGGTGCGGTGGTGTCGGTGAGGGTGGGGTTCATCGGGTCCTGCTTCTGGGGATCCCGCTGGGCGGGACGGTCGATCGTTCCGGTGCCGCTGGTGTAGGTGCCGCAGAGGTTCATGCCGCGACCGGGTTCTTGCGCGGACGGCCACGCGGACGCTTGCGGGGCACCACGACGCCCTGGACGAACAGTTCGCCGCCCCAGACGCCCCACGGCTCGCGACGGTCCTTGGCGCCGGCGAGACACGCCTCGCGCACCGGACAGGTCTGGCACAGGGACTTGGCGTACTCCACGTCGGCCGGGGTCTCGGCGAAGAAGACCTCGGGGTCGTAGGTACGGCACGGCACGGCGGCGCCGAGTCGGTCGATCTCGTCGTCGAGCTCGGTGAGGGGCAGCAAGGGGGTCTCCTGGGGGTCGGGCGGGGGGATCAGGTCGGTGGCGACGGACGGGGTGTGCGTCTGGAGTTGCACGGTGGTGTGTTCCTCGTCTGTTCGGCCCGGCTGGTGGCTGGGCTCATGGGCAAAACAAAAGGGCCGCGGATCCCGGTGTGGGTTCCGCGGCCCTGGAAGGTGCCGACCTGATCATCCGAATCAGGCTGGATCTCTCCAGGGTTCGTGCCCGCGGTGGGCCCACGTGTCCTGCTGCGTCTCGTACTGCTTCCGGGATTCGGCACCGTTGGCCGCCGCGCCGGCGAAGGCGTGCGCATGCGCTGCCTGTGCCGCTGCCGCTACTGCGGGTGCCTGGGTCGGTCGCTCGTCGCGCATGACCTCGGGCAGGAACACCGAGAAAGCGGCACGGGTGACCTCAAGACCGGACAGTCGGCCGGAGCCGGACAGACCGGTGCCCGGGAGCGAGGCGCCGAGCATGCAGGTGGCGACGACCGAACGATCGGTCATTTTCTGGGTCTCGATGAAGCTGATCACTGGTCTCGCCTCCTCTCGGCGTCTCGGCGGACCGGAAAATCCGGTCCGGGCTTGTTCAGTACAACACGAATCCAGCGGATCCCGGAAGGCCCGTTGTCTCCGTGCCTGTGAAGGCTATGGGGATGCGCTCCGCGCGCGCAAACTATTTTTCTGACGACTTTCCGGAGCTTCTTGCACCACCCTCCGGAAGATCGTCCGGCGACGGCTCGTCCACTGCCGGAACGAGCTCCTCACCTGCGCACAGCGCGAGGACGTCGGCGCCGAATCTGCCCAGCTTGCGTCCCCCCACTCCAGGGATGCCCGCCAGCTCCCCTTCGGTTCCCGGAACGGCCTCGGCAATCGCCATCAGCGTCTTGTCCGTGAAGACGCAGTACGCCGGCTGGCCCAGCTGCCGGGCCCGCTCGGCCCGCCAGTCACGCAGCCGCTCGTACAACGCCTCGTCGACCTCGCAGGGGCAGTCGTCGCAGCGCATGAGCTTCATTTCACCCGCATCGGTGAGCGTCTTGCCGCAGACCCGGCAGCGGGCGGGCGACCGGGTCCGGCGCCTGCCCGCACCACGAGCGGCGGTGCCGCCCCGCTCGATGCCGCCCGCGGCGGCGGCCGCCGCACGGCGCCCGGCACCCGCCGACCCGGGCCGCAGCCCGTCCAGGAAGCGGCTGGGCCGCCGGACGGCGCGGCCCCCCGGCGAGCGCGACAGGGACCACGACAGCCCCAGGTGCAGGCGGGCCCGGGTCACGCCCACGTACAGCAGCCGGCGCTCCTCCTCGACCTGCTCGTCGGTCTTGGCGTAGGTGATCGGCATCATGCCCTCGGTGAGGCCGACCAGGAAGACGGCGTCCCACTCCAGGCCCTTGGCCGCGTGGAAAGAGGCGAGCGTCACACCTTCGACGGTCGGCGCGTGCTGCGCGTTGGCCCGCTCGTCCAGCTCGGCGACCAGATCGGCGAGGGTGGCCGCCGGCCGGGCCTTGGCGAAGTCCTCGGCCAGACGGACCAGCGCGGCCAGCGACTCCCAGCGGTCCCGCACGGCGCCGGACCCGGCCGGGGGCACGCTCGTCCACCCCATGTCGCTCAGGACGGCCCGCACCTCGGACGGAAGGTCCACGGCGTCGTCCAGAAGGGCGTCGTTGGCCCCGAAGCGGGCGGCGCCGCGCAGCTTGACGCCCGCCTCCCGCACCTCGGGCCGCTCGAAGAACCGCTCGGCCCCCCGGAGCTGGTAGGGCACGCCGAGGTCGGCGAGGGCCTGCTCGTAGACCTCGGACTGGGCGTTGATGCGGAAGAGGACCGCTATCTCACTCGCCGGCACGCCGGACGCGATCAGATCGCGGATCCGGCGGGCCGTGCCCTCCGCCTCCGCGGGCTCGTCCCCGTACTCCACGTACGCCGGCTCCGGGCCCGCGTCCCGTTGCGAGATCAGCTCCAGGCGGTGCTCGGCGGCGCGGCCGCGCGCCTGGGACAGCAGACCGTTGGCCAGGTGCACGACCTGGGGGGTGGAACGGTAGTCGCGGACCAGCTTGACGACCGTGGCGTCCGGATGGCGCGTGCGGAAGTTCAGCAGGTGCTCGGGGGTGGCGCCGGTGAAGCTGTAGATCGTCTGGCTGGCGTCACCGACGACGCAGAGGTTGTCGCGGTCGCCGAGCCACAGGTCGAGCAGCCGCTGCTGGAGCGGGCTGACGTCCTGGTACTCGTCCACGACGAAGTGCTGGTACTGGGCGCGGACCTGCTCGGCGATGTCGTGCCGGTCCTGGAGGACGCCGACCGTCAGCAGCAGTACGTCCTCGAAGTCGATCGTCCCCCGGTCCCGCTTGAGCTGCTCGTACGTCCCGTAGATCTGCCCGATCTCGGCCGGGTCGCGGGGCGCCTCGCGGCCGGCCTTGTGCACGGCCGCCGGGTAGTCGGCCGGGACGGTCTGGGTGACCTTGGACCACTCGATCTCGCCCGTGACGTCGCGCAGCTCGTTGCGGTCCAGGCGGATGCGGCAGCGGGCGGCGGCCTCCGCGACCAGCTGCACCTTGCGCTCCACCAGCCTGGGCACCTCGCCGCCGACCGCCTTGGGCCAGAAGTACTGGAGCTGGCGCAGCGCGGCCGAGTGGAACGTCCGCGCCTGCACCCCCGCCGCCCCCAGCTGCCGCAGCCGCCCGCGCATCTCCCCCGCCGCCCGGGCGGTGAAGGTGACGGCGAGCACCGTGGAGGGCTGCAGGATGCCCGCCCGCACGCCGTACGCGATGCGGTGGGTGATCGCGCGGGTCTTGCCCGTCCCGGCGCCCGCCAGGACGCACACGGGCCCGTGCAGGGCCGTGGCGACCTCGCGCTGCTCGGGGTCCAGGCCGTCGAGCACCGCGTCGGCACCCTCGGGCGTGGCCGGGAACTGGGTCGCGGCCGCAACCTGCGGGAAGAGAGTGGAGTCCGATGCTGCTGTCACCCCGCCATGCTGCCAGGTCGGCCGGGACAGCCGGGAACGCTGTCCACAGCCGTCACTCTCCGGTCATACGTATACGCCCGGCTACGGAAGGGGGGCCGTACGCGTACCGGAGCGGTCCGGCACGGGCGGGAATGGTCCGGGCCGGGTAGACGTTCTCCTGTTCACGAACACGCCGAGCTTGAAGGAGCGCGAGGACCCATGGCGGGCACTGTGACGATGTACAGCACCACCTGGTGCGGCTACTGCCGTCGGCTGAAGGGCCAGATGGACCGCGAGGGCATCGCGTACACGGAGATCAACATCGAGCAGGACCCCGAGTCCGCGGCTTTCGTGGAAAAGGCCAACAACGGCAACCAGACCGTCCCCACGGTCCTCTTCCCCGACGGCTCCACCCTGACCAACCCGTCCCTGGCCCAGGTCAAGCAGGCCCTCGGCGTCTGAGCCCGGCCCCGCTCCGGGCCCCGGCCCACACGGACGAACCCCCGGCCGCGGCCGGGGGTTCGTCATGCCCTGACCGGGCCCACGCTGCCGTGACCGGGGTGTCCGGCGCGGCTCCCGGGGGGGCGGGGCGTGTCCGGGCGGCCTTCCCGTCACTCAGGACGCCGACTGTACCGCTCCACCGTCTCCTTCGAGGTGGACGCTTCCTTGAAGATCAGCTCCCACGGTCCGGTGTTCACGTCGAAGTCCTTGCCGAAGCCGACCCACTTCCCGGCCATGCGCCTGCCGGTCGGTTCGGCCAGTAGCTGGACCGCGCCGTGGTAGCGGGCGCCGGCGTAGTAGCCGTCCGTCGCGGTCTGCTCCACCCAGGTGCCGGTGACCACGTTGCCGTCCACGGTGAGGTCGAGGGAGAGCGGTGAGCCGGGGTGGGAGGACCCTCCGGGCAGCGACCGGCCGGTGAGCCGGTTGCCGTTCTGCACCAGTACGACGTAGTGGGCACCGGTGAAGGTCTGTCCTCTGCCGGACGAGTAGAACTCGTAACGGCTGAGCCATACGCCCGCATAGTGCACACGTCCGGCCGTCTGAGCGGCCGTTCCGGTGTCGCCGGAAGCGGGGGCGACGCCGCCCGTCCCTGGGGCCATGTCGTGCCCGCCGGCGCCGTCGTCGCGCACGCGAGCCATGACCGGCAGGGCGAAGCCGAGGGACTCGATGGGCATCCCGGTCACCTTCTCCAGGGCGCGTACGTACACGGGCCGGGGCGCGCGGGTCGTGCCGCCCTCCCAGCGCTGCACGAGCCGCTTGTTGGCGTCGTTGGGCTCGCCCGCTCGTCGCCCGCCTTCCGAAGCGCGCGGGCCATGTCGTCCTGACTCATGCGCAGCGAGAGGCGAACGGCCCGGAGGGCTTCGTTCACGGTGAGGTCCGGGAGGCTCCGGAAGCCCGGCGCGGTCGTCATAGATCCAAGCTAGCCCCAAGGCCCGTGCTTTGACCCCGGTTTGACGTCTTGCGTGTGACCCCCTTCGGACTCTCCTCGGACGCCCCGGCGCCGTCGCAATGACACCCCGCCCGCCCCGCAGCATGGGATCCATGACCGGAAACACGACGGACCACCACGAGCCATCCGAGCCATGCGAAACCTGTGACCTGCTGAAAGCCCTCGAAAAAGAGGGGCGGGAAAGTCGGGATCCGTCGATGGAGGTGGATGCTCGGGTGCGGTATCGGCGGCATGTGCGGGAGGCGCATCGGCGGGAGATTCCGCTTTCGTTGTGAGCGCTCGCGGCAGGTGGGGGCCGGAGGCCGTCACGGGGTGCGGAAGCCTCGGAAGGTCACCGGGCGGTGGGTGCGGAAGCCGAGGCGTTCGTAGAGGGCTATGGCGCTGGTGTTCGCTTCGGACACGTGCAGGAAGGGGCGGTCGCCGCGAGCGGCGATGCGGGCGGTGAGTGCGCTGACCAGGCGGGCCGCGTGGCCTTGCGCGCGTGCTTCGGGGGCGGTGCAGACGGCGCTGATCTCGGTCCAGCCGGGTGGGCGCAGGCGTTCGCCCGCCATCGCCACCAGCGTGCCGTGGTCGCGGACGCCGAGGTAGGTGCCGAGTTCGTGGGTGCGCGGCCAGAACGGGCCCGGCCGGGTCCGCTCTACGAGGTCGAGCATCTCGGGCACGCTGTCCGCGCCCAGTTCGACCACGCCGACGGCGGCCTTGTCGTACGCGGGACCGGGTCGGCTGCCGCCGGACCAGACCATCTGGCGGCCTTCGAGGGCGAAGACCGGTTCCCAGCCCGCCGGCGGCGTCGCCGCGGAGCTGAACAGGTCGGCGACTTCGCCCCGGCCGAGCAGCCGGGCGAGGCCGGCCCATTCCGCGGGGCCCGGGTCGGCGGTCACCGCGCAGAAGGTCGCGACCCCCGGCAGGTAGGCGGCGGCCCGGCCGAGCCGGCGGGCGAGGTGTGCGTGGTGACCGCGGAGTGACGCGCCCACCGGGTCGTCGAGGGCGGCGACGCGTTCCGCCATGGTGCTGCACCCCTTGGGCCGTACGGAGTTGACGGTGGCGAGCTGGCGTGATGATCAGCGGCGGCCAACGCTGGTCATCTTACGGACACGACCGTCCGGGAGCGTTCCCTGACCCATCGGTGCCGGTCCGTGATCGGTAACGTGCTCCGCACAGGGGAGCGGAGCGGGAGGGAACCCATGCCCGATGAGGTGACCGGCTGGCTGGCGGAGCATGCTGTACCGTTGCGCGGCCTCGTCGCGGGCGCGCCCAGCGACGATCTCCAGCCGCTGAAGGGCGCGCTGAGCCGCGCGCGGATCGTGGGGCTGGGCGAGTCCACGCACGGCACGCGGGAGTTCTTCCAGCTCAAGCACCGCCTGCTGGAGTTCCTGGTGACGGAGCTGGGCTTCTCGGTGCTGGCCATGGAGGCGAGCGCCTCCGCGGCACCGGCCGTCGACGCCTACGTACGGCACGGCGTCGGCGACGCGGAGACCGCGCTCAGGGGGCTGGGGTTCTGGACCTGGCGGACGTACGAGGTCCTCGCGGTGATCGAGTGGCTGCGGGCGTACAACCGGGGCCGCCCCGAGGGCGAGAAGGTACGTTTCGCCGGAGTCGATCCGCAGAAGTGCGGCGCCTCGGTCTCCGCGCTGGAGACGCTGCTGCGCGAGCGCGCGCCGGACCGGGCCGACGGCCTCCGTACGGCTCTCGGCGTGCTCGCCCAGGCCCATCCGGGTCAGCACCCCGACCCGCGGCAGCGCATGGTGCGCGACGCCGAGGAACTGGTCACGTTCGTGCAGAACCGGTTCCCCGAAGCGGAGGAGGCGGTCCGGCACGCGCGGATCCTGGCCCGAGCCGCCGACCTGGTGACCCGGGACCGGGTGCACGACGACCCGCAGCGGACCGCCGGCGCCGCGCGGGACCGGTACATGGCCGAAGCGGTCACGGAACTGCTCGCCGCCGAGCCGTCCGCGAAGGTCGCCTTGTGGGCGCACAACGGCCACCTCGCCAAGAGCCCGTACGAGAACGGCCCCCTGCCCATGGGGCACCACTTGGCGAAACGGTACGAGGACGCGTACTACGCGCTGGGGCTGCTCTTCGGCAAGGGCTCCTTCCGCGCCTGCCGCGGGCGTCCCCGGGCGGGAGCCAGGGCACGGCGCCCGGTCGGCAACCGGATCGGCATGGCCGACGCGACGACGGTGGAGGCGCGTCTGGCCGCGGCCGGGTGCGGCGATCTGGTCATCGACCTTCGCTCCGCTGCCGACGCGCCGGACGCCGTGCGGCAGTGGCTCCACGAGCCGTCCACCCTGCGGAGTTTTGGCGCCTATGTGCCTCGCTGGCTCTATCACCTGCACCGGAGCCCGACGGTACCGGCGCGGGAGTACGACGGGCTCGCGTACGTCGGCACCTCGACGGCTTCACGGCTGCTGCCGCCCTAGGTGTGCGGGGGGCGCGGGCGTGGCCGCAGCCGTGGGACCGCCCCGGTTGGGCGCGGCCCCACAGCCTGCGGTGACGACCCTTACGGCTTGGGGAGGGGCTTGCCGTACCAGAGCTCGATGAGGCGGGCGGCGATGGAAATGCCGTACGGGGGCAGGACCTCACCGGATTCGAAGGCGGCCTTCAGGTCCTCGCGGGAGAACCAGCGGGCCTCCTCGATCTCCTCGCCGTCCACCTGGATCTCGGAGGACGTGGCGCGGGCCATGAAGCCCAGCATCAGGCTGGAGGGGAACGGCCAGGGCTGGCTGGCGACGTATTCGACGTCGCCGACGACGACACCCGCCTCCTCGAAGACCTCGCGGGCCACCGACTGCTCGATGGACTCACCGGGCTCGACGAAGCCGGCGAGGGTGGAGAAACGGCCCTCCGGCCAGTGCACCTGGCGGCCGAGCAGGGCGCGGTCCTCCTCGTCCGTGACCAGCATGATCACGGCCGGGTCGGTGCGCGGGTAGTGCTCGGCGCCGCAGGCGGGGCAGCGGCGGATGTGGCCCGCCGCCGCGATGACGGTGCGCTCGCCGCAGCGGGAGCAGAAGCGGTGCAGGCGCTGCCAGTTCTCCAGGGCGACGGCGTGCACGAGCAGCCCGGCGTCGCGCGGGGACAGCAGCAGGCCCGCCTCGCGCAGGCCGGCGGGGCGCGCGGACTGGTCCATGCGCCCGGGCAGGGAGTCCTTCTGGAGCGCGAAGTAGCGCACGCCGTCCTCGTCGGTGCCGAGGAAGTAGCGGTGCGTCTCGGTGAGCGGCGCCTCGAAGGACGGCGTCATGACCAGTTCGGTGCGGCCGTCGGGGGTGTCGTCGACCAGGGCCTGGCCTCCGGAGACCACGAAGACGCGCGTCGTCGGGTGGCTCCAGGCCGCCGCGAGCCAGGCCTCGTCGAGACGGTGGTGGGCGGCTCTGTCGATGCCGCTCGGCGCGCTGAACGTGATCGGCCGGTCGGCGCTGTGGTCGGTCCAGGTGGTCACTGCGGTTTCCAACTCCCCCTGTGGCGTGGGTGATTGCTGCATGCGGGCGCGGGCGCCGGGCAGGTGGTGGTACGTGCCGTACGGGCGGCTTGGCGGTACGGGCCGCGCGGGTCACGCGGGCCATGCGGGCCGTACGAGCCGTGCGGGCGGCGCGGACCGTACGAGCCGTGTGGGCGGCGCGGACCGTACGAGCCGTGTGGGCGGCGCGGACCGTACGAACCGTGCGGGCGGCGCGGACCGTACGAGCCGTGCGGGCGGCGGGGTGGTACGGATGCCGGCGCGGCACCGCTCCCGGGCCCGGGCTCGGGAGCGGCCATCGGCCCGGTCACAGGTCCAGTCACCGGCCCGGTCGCGGAACCCGTCACCGGTCCGGTCGCGGAGCCAGTCACCGGTCCGGTCATGGGACAGGTCCCCGGACCGCTCACAGGCTCAGACGCCGGCCCGCTCACGGAACCCGTCCCCGGACCGCTCACAGGCCCAGACACCGACCCACTCACGAAACCCGTCACCAGCCCGCTCACAGGCCCAGACACCGACCCACTCACGAAACCCGTCACCAGCCCGCTCACAGGCCCAGACACCGACCCACTCACGGAACCCGTCACCGGACCGCTCACGGAACCCATCACGGATCGCACCCTGCCCGCCCCCCGACCGGCCACGGTGCGCGCCGCCCGGGTCACGGGCTCGGGCGCCGCTGCGGCGTGGTCACCGGTCAAGCGACGCGCCAGTTCTCCGCCAGGTCGCCCCACAGGTGCGCGGCGGTCTCGACGCCCTTCATCAGCAGGTCCAGCTCGACCTTCTCGTTCGGGGCGTGCCAGCCGTCGGAGGGCACGGATATCCCGAGGAAGAGGACCGGGACGCCGAGGACGTCCTGGAGGTCGGCGGCCGGGCCCGAGCCGCCCTCGCGGGTGAAGCGGATCTTCTGGCCGAAGGCGCGGCCCATGGCCCGTACGACGGACTGGAGGGCGGGGTGGTCGAGCGGGGTCAGGCAGGGGCGGGTGGCGCCCCAGAAGGTGATGTCGTGCCGGATGCCGTCGGGCAGGCGGGCGGCGACCCAGTCCCGTACGGCCTGCTGGACGGCGGCCGCGTCCTGGCCCGCCACCAGGCGGAAGGAGAGCTTCAGCTGTGCGGCGGACGGCACGATCGTCTTGCCGCCGGGGCCCTGGTAGCCGCCGCTGATGCCGTTGACCTCGGCGGTGGGGCGGGCCCAGATGCGCTCCAGGGTGCTGTGGCCGGTCTCGCCGAGCGCGGCGTGCGAGTGGGCCGTACGCAGCCACTCGGACTCGTCGAAGGGCAGCTCGGCGAAGAGCTCGCGCTCGCGGTCGGTCAGCTCCACGACTCCGTCGTAGAAGCCGGGCACCGCGACGCGGCGGTCTCCGTCGTGCAGCGCGGCGGCCAGGCGGGCGGCCTCGGTGGCCGGGTTGGGCACCGCGCCGCCGAAGGAGCCGGAGTGGATGTCCTGGTCGGGGCCGTACAGGTCGATCTGGCAGTCGGTGAGGCCGCGCATGCCCGTGCAGACGGTCGGGGTGTCCTTGGACCACATGCCGGTGTCGGAGACGATCACCGCGTCGCAGGCCAGGCGGTCGGCGTGCTGGGTGATCAGGGCGGGGAAGTTCGGGGAGCCGGACTCCTCCTCGCCCTCGATGAGCAGCTTGAGGTTGACGGCGGGCGCGGTGCGGCCGGTCGCGGCCAGGTGGGCGCGCACGCCGAGGGTGTGGAAGAACACCTGGCCCTTGTCGTCGGCGGCGCCGCGGGCGTACAGCTTGCCGTCGACGGTCTGCGGCTCGAACGGGTCGGTGTGCCAGCCGTCCTCACGGGCGGCGGGCTGCACGTCGTGGTGGCCGTAGACGAGGACGGTGGGGGCCGACGGATCCCCGGAGGGCCACTCGGCGAAGACCGCGGGAGCGCCGTCCGTCTCCCAGATCTCGGCGGTGGGGAAGCCGGTCGCGGTGAGCCGGCCGGCCAGCCATTCGGCGCTGCGGCGCACGTCGCCGGCGCGCTCCGGGTCGGCGGACACCGAGGGGATGCGCAGCCAGGCGGCCAGGTCGTCGAGGAACTCTTCGCGGTGGACGTCGATGTAGGCGCGGACGGCGCTGTCCGAGGTGGTGCTCATGTGTCCGAGCCTATCCGGCTCGCGGGCGCGGTCCGCCGCCGGTCTCGTGGATCTTGTCAGGTCCGGCGTCACGCCTGCGCGGGGTGCGGCTGTCATCGTCCGTCACCGCCTTGCTCGTCGCCGCTTGCGTCGGCGGCCCGTTCCGGCTCGCCGAGCAGGATGCGTTCCAGTCCGGCCCGGTCGGGCAGGTGCGGGGGCCGGACCGTCTGCCCGCTACGTACGTACAGGAACGCGGCGTCGACCGCGGACAGCGGCAGGCCGTGCTGCTCGGCCCAGGCCACGCGGTAGAGGGCCAGTTGGAGCGGGTCGGCGGTCTGCGCGTGGTGGGTCTTCCAGTCGATGATCTCGTACGTGTCCCCCGCGGGGCCGCGGTTGCGGTACACGGCGTCGATCCGGCCGCGGACCACCCGGCCCGCGAGGGTCAGCTGTACGGGGACCTCGATGCGGTACGGGGTGCGCCGTGCGTAGGGGGTGCGGGCGAAGGCCTCCTTGAGGGCCTCCAGGTCGTCCTCGTCCGCGATCGGTGCCGCCTCCCCGGCCGCTTCCTGGGCCAGCGCCTCGTGGCCGTACGCGCCGCCCGGCAGCTCCTCCGGGCCGAGCACGGGCAGCGTCAGCTCCTCGAAGCGGGATTCCACCCAGGCGTGGAAGCGGGTGCCGCGGCGCGCGGCGGGCCGCGGCGGGTGCGGCATGGGCCGGGCCAGCTCCCGGGTGAAACCCTCCGGGTCGGACGCGAGCCACAGCAGCTGCGAGGCGCTGAGCGAGGACGGCAGGGGCACGTCACGCACGGTCGCGCGAGCCCGCCGCAGCTCGTCGGCGAGCGCGTCGAGATCGCGGTCCCAGGAGGCGACGGTGCGGCGCTCCTCGGGGAGGAGGGCGGGGGACGAGTCGGGGTGAGGGTCGGGGGCGGCCTCGGAGGTCGGGGCCGGGGCGGCGGACTGTGCCGGTACGTGGGCGAGCGCGTCTCCGGTACGTACGTGGGCGAGCCCGTCTCCGGCACGTACGGCGTCGTCAGCAGCGCCGGCCTCCACGTGCGCGGGCCGTTCCGCGGTCCAGGCGTCCCAGTCGGCGAGGTCGTGGAGGTCGTGCTCGGGGGCGGTGCCGGGCTGCTGGGGGTCTTCGAAGGCGTACGCGTCGATGTCCGCGTGCGGCTCCTCCCCACGCGCCCGGTGCTGCTCCCCGTACGGACTGCCCTCGGGCCCGTACGGACCGTCCTCGGGCCCGTACGGACCGTCCTCGGGCGGCGGCGGCCAATCCGGGTCGTGGACCGGCAGCGCCTGCCCCGGGACGGCAGCGGGCCCGCTGCCCGACGCGGGGTGCGGGGCGTCATGGGCGGTCGCGGCCTCGGCCCCGCCGGCGGCCGGGGCGTGTGCCGGTGGGGCGTCCGCCGGCATCGCGTCCAGGTAGGCCAGGACCGTCGCGGCGGCCGCGCGCCGGCGCTCCTTGGCCACCGCGTCCAGCGGCAGCGGCCACTCCAGTTCGGCCTCCGCCTCCTTCAGGGACGGGTTCTCCGCGCCCTCCTCGGGGGCCTCGGCCCACTCCTCGATCTCGCCGTGGCCCGCCTCGCAGTGCGCGCGCAGCGCCTCCAGGAAGGCGGACGGGCCGCGTGGCCGCTTCTGGTCGGGGCCCCACCAGTGGCCGGAGCCGAGCAGCAGGGAGCGCGGGCGGGTGAAGGTCACATAGCCGAGGCGCAGTTCCTCGACGGACTGGTGGTCCTTCATCTCTTCCTTGAAGGACTTCAGGCCGCGGCTGCTCCAGTCGGCCACGTCGGGCAGCGTCGCGGCGTCGCCGCGCAGGGCGTGCGGCAGCACCTTGGGCTGGGTGAGCCAGGAGTCGCGGGACTGCTCGCTGGGGAACTGCTTGCCGACCAGGCCGGGAACGGCGACCACGTCCCACTCCAGGCCCTTGGACTTGTGGGCGGTCAGCACCTTGACGGTGTTCTCGCCGCCCGGCAGGGAGCTGTCCAGGCCCTTCTCGTGCTGGACGGCCGTACGCAGGAAACCCAGGAAGGCGAGGAGCGTCGCGTCGCCGTCCAGGGCCGCGCCGCCCTGCTTGGATGCGAAGCCGGCGGCGATGTCCAGGAAGGTGCCCAGGGTCTCCCGGCGGCGGGCGGCCAGGGCGCGCGGGGACGCGGACAGCTCGACCTCCAGGCCGGTGACGGACAGCACCCGGTGCAGGACGTCCATCAGGGGGTCGGCCAGCGAGCGGCGCAGCTCGCGCAGTTCGCGGGCCACGTAGGCGAAGCGGACGCGCGCCTCCGGAGAGAACGGCAGGCCGTCGTCGGGGCGGCCGTCCGACTCCAGGAACGTGTCGAGCGCGTCGGCGAGCGAGATCGTCTCGGCCGGGTCGACGCCCTCCACGGCCTCGGCCAGCCGCCGTCCGGGGTCCTCGGACTGGCCGGGCCGGTGGACCAGCAGCCGCGCCCGGCGGCCCAGGAGGGCCAGGTCGCGGGGGCCGATCCGCCAGCGCGGGCCGATCAGCAGCCGTACCAGGGCGGCGTTGGCCGTGGGGTCCTGGAGGACCTCGCACACCGCCACCAGGTCGGCGATCTCCGGCAGGTGCAGCAGCCCGGACAGGCCGACGACCTCCACCGGGACCTCCCGCGCGACCAGCTCGCCCTGGATGCGGGCGAAGTCACCGGCGGTCCGGCACAGCACCGCGATCTCGCCGGGCGGGGTGCCCGTGCGCACCAGGTGGGCGATGCTGTCGGCGAGCCAGGCCAGCTCCTCGGCGTGGGTGGGCAGCAGCGCGCAGCGCACCACGCCGTCACGCTCCGCGCCGGGGGCCGGGCGCAGCGCCTCGACGCCCGCGTGCATGGCGCGCAGCGGCGCGGCGAGCCCGTTGGCCAGGTCGAGCAGCCGGCCGCCACTGCGGCGGTTCTGGCTGAGCGCGGAGCGCCCGGCCGGGCTGCCGTCCTCGAAGGGGAAGTGGTCGGGGAAGTCGTCCAGGTTGGCGACGGAGGCGCCGCGCCACCCGTAGATGGCTTGGCAGGGGTCGCCGACGGCGGTCACCGCGTGGCCCGTACCGCCGCCGAACAGGCCGGACAGCATGATCCGCTGGGCCACGGAGGTGTCCTGGTACTCGTCCAGGAGGACGACCTTGAACTCCTCGCGCAGCAGCGCGCCCACCTCGGGGCGGGTGGTCGCCAGGGTCGCCGACAGGGCGATCTGGTCGCCGAAGTCCAGCAGCTCGCGGCGCTGCTTCTCGGCGCGGTACGCCTCGACCAGCTCCAGCAGCTCCAGGCGGCCACGCGCCGTCTCGGGCACCTTGCGCAGGTCGGCGTTGGAGAGCTTGACCTTCTCCAGGGCGGCCAGCAGCTCGGTGTCGTACGCCCACAGGCGGTCCGGCTCCACCAGGTGCTCGGCCAGCTCGCCGTCGAGGGCCAGGAGGTCCTCCACGAGGGCGGGCAGCGACTTCGTCAGCGCCGGATACGGACCGGGGGCGGTGCGCAGCACCCGGGCGGCGAGCTGGAAGCGGGTGGCGTCGGCGAGCAGGCGGGCGCTGGGCTCCAGGCCGATGCGCAGGCCGTGGTCCTTGAGGAGCTGGCCGGCGAAGGAGTGGTACGTCGAGATCCGGGGCTCACCGGGGACACCGTCGGTCCCTGGAGCGGCCCCCGGGGCGGGGACGCCGAACGGATCGGCCGGCTCCGTCACCCCGGCCGCCGCCAGGGCCTTGCGGACGCGCTCGGCCAGCTCGCCCGCCGCCTTGTTCGTGAACGTCAGCCCGAGCACCTGCTCCGGGGCGACCTGGCCCGTGCCGACCAGCCACACCACGCGCGCGGCCATGACCGTGGTCTTGCCGGAACCGGCTCCGGCCACGACGACCTGCGGGGCGGGCGGTGCGGTGATGCAGGCCGTCTGCTCCGGGGTGAACGGGATGCCGAGGAGCTCCTTGAGCTGCTCGGGGTCGGTGATGCGAGCTGACACATCCGAGACCGTATCGGCCCCCACTGACAATCGCGGCAAACGCCTGCTGAGCGGCGCTCGCCCGGAATCCTTCGTCACTCCACCACGTGCTGCCCCTCGGGCAGCGCCGAGCAGGCGCTGCGGAACGTGCAGTGGGTGCAGTGCTGTCCCGTGGTCGGCGTGAAGCGCTCCTCCAGGACGCGGCCGGCGGCGGTGGCGAGCAGTTCGCCCACCCACTCGCCTTCGATCGGCCCCTGCGCCTGGACGGCGGGCAAGGCGTCCCCGCCCTCTTTCTGGGGCGCGCCCAGCCGCAGGTGCACGAGTTCCGCGCCGCCCGGCTCCGGCCGCCGCCCCTCGAAGGCGGCGTCCACCGCGCCCTCCCGTACGGCGAGCTGGTACACCGCGAGCTGGGGGTGGCGGGCGACCTCCGGGCCGGTCGGCTTCTGCTTGCCGGTCTTGAAGTCGACGACGTACGCGCGGCCCTCCGCGTCCCGTTCGACGCGGTCCATGCTCCCCCGGATGCGCACGGCGTACTCGCCCGCCTCCAGGGTGACGTCGAAGCCGTGCTCGGTCGCGACGGTCTCGCGGCCCAGGGTGGCGCGCTCCATCACGTGCCAGCGCAGGAAGCGTTCCAGGGCGGCACGCGCGTTGTCCTTCTCCTGCCGCGACTTCCAGGGCGCGTCGAAGGCCAGCGCGTCCCATACGGAGTCCAGGCGTTCCATCAGGACGGACAGGTCGGCGGGCGAACGGCCCGAGGCGACTTCGTCGGCGAGTACGTGCACGACGTTGCCGAAGCCCTGGGCAGCGGTCGCGGGGGTGTCCGCCTTCACCTCGCGCCCCAGGAACCACTGGAGGGAACACGTACGGGCGAGCTGGTCCAGCGCGCTGCCCGAGAGGACCACCGGACGGTCGCGGTCACGCAGCGGCACGGCGCTGTGCGTCGGCTCGTACAGGCCCCACCACTGGTCGGGGTGGGCGGCGGGCACGAGCGGCTGGCCGTCGTCGTCGCGCAGCGCCGCCAGCTTCGCCAGCCGCCGCGCGGCGGCCTCGCGCAGCGCCGGGGTGGCGCCCGGGTCGACGGTCGTGGCCCGCAGCTCCGCGACCAGCGCGGCGACCGACAGCGGGCGGCGGGGGCGCCCGGTGACGTCCTGCGGCTCCACGCCCAGCTCGGTCAGGAAGCGGGACGGCTGGTCGCCGTCGTCGGACGCCGCCTTGACGGCGGTGACCACCAGGCGCTCGCGGGCCCGGGTCGCCGCCACGTAGAACAGCCGGCGTTCCTCGGTGAGCAGCGCGCCCGGGGGCAGCGGTTCGGCCAGTCCGTCGCGGCCGATCCGGTCCGCCTCCAGGAGCGAGCCGCGGCGGCGCAGGTCGGGCCAGAGCCCTTCCTGGACGCCGGCCACGACCACGAGCCGCCACTCCAGGCCCTTGGAACGGTGCGCCGTCATCAGGCGCACCGCGTCGGGCCGGACGGTCCGGCGGGTCAGGGTGTCGGCGGCGATGTCCTGGGCGTCCAGCTCCTCCAGGAAGTTCAGGGCGCCCCGGCCGCCGGTACGGGCCTCCGCGCGGGCGGCCGTCTCGAACAGCGCCACCACCGCGTCCAGGTCGCGGTCGGCGTTGCGGGCCGCCGCGCCGCCGCGCCGGGCGGTCCGCTCCAGCCGCTGCGACCAGGTGGGCGTGCCGTTCCACAGCGCCCACAGGGCCTCTTCGGCGGTGCCGCCGCGGGCCAGCAGGTCGCGGGTGGTGCGCAGCAGCTCGCCGAGCTGCCGTGCGCCCCGCGCGTACGCCGGATCGTGCGCGACCAGGCGCTCCGGTTCGGCGAGCGCCCGTGCGATCAGTTCGTCCGAGGGCCGCGGTACGTCGTGCCCGGCGGTCCGCTCCTCCTCGCGCAGCGCACGTCCGAGCCGGCGCAGATCGGCGGCGTCCATACCGCCGAGGGGGGAGGTCAGCAGGTCTATGGCCGTCTCGGCGGAGAGGTGGTGCGGGGCCTCGGTGCGCGTCCCGTCCGGTACGGAGCCGTCATCGGCGGGCGTGGCGTCCGCGGGCCTGGCGTCCGCAGACGTGGCGTCCGCAGGCGTGGCGTCCCCGGGACCGGCATGAGCATCGGCATCGGCATCGGCATCGGCATCGGCGGAAGCGTCAGCGGCAGGCGCGGCCGCCGCCATCCCCGGAGCCACCACCCCCGAAGCCGCCACCCGCAAGGCCGTCAGCAGGGGCGCCACGGCCGGCTCCTGCCGTAGCGGCAGGTCGTCGCCGTCGATCTCCAGCGGCACACCGGCCGAGGTCAGCGCCCGGCGCACGCCGGGGATGGAGCGGCCGCCGGCGCGTACGAGGACGGCCATGTCGCGCCACGGCACACCGTCCTCCAGGTGTGCGCGCCGCAGGATGTCCGCGATGTTGTCCAGCTCGACGCCCGGCGTCGGGTACGTGTAGACCTCGACGCGGCCGCCGTCCCGTACCGCCGACAGGTCACGGTGCGCCCGTACCTTCTGGGCCGGCAGCCGGGTCAGCGGCATCCGGGCGGTGAGCCGCCGGGTGGCCGCCAGGAGGGCCGCGCCCGAGCGGCGGGAGGTGCCGAGCACCTCGACCGACGCCGGGGTGCCATCCGTTCGGGGGAACATCGCCGGAAAGTCGAGGATGCCGTTGACGTCGGCGCCGCGGAAGGCGTAGATCGACTGGTCCGGGTCACCGAAGGCGACGAGCGTGCGGCCGCCGCCGGCCAGCGCGCGCAGCAGCCGTACCTGCGAGGCGTCCGTGTCCTGGTACTCGTCGACAAACACCGCGTCGTACCGCGCCGCCAGCTCCGCCGCGACCTCGTCACGCTCCGCGAGCAGCACCGCCCGGTGCACCAGTTCGGCGTAGTCCAGCACGCCCTGGGCGTCCAGGACGTCCAGGTACTCGGCCAGGAACCCGGCCGCCGCGCCCCAGTCGGGCCGCCCCGTACGCCGCGCGAAGTCGGCGAGCGCTTCCGGGCCCAGCCCCAGCTCACGGCTGCGCGCGAGCACCGCGCGCACCTCGTCGGCGAAGCCGCGCGTCGTCAGGCAGGCGCGCAGCTCGTCCGGCCAGCGCACCCGGGCCCGCCCGGCGGCCGCCAGCCCGGCCTGCCCTTCGAGGAGCTCACGCACGACGAGGTCCTGCTCGGGCCCGGACAGCAGCCGCAGCGGGTCGGCGAACAGGTCGGCGTCCTGGTGGGCCCGTACGAGCGCGTAGCAGTACGAGTGGAAGGTGGTCGCCTGCGGGGCGGCGGCGCTGCCCAGGCGCGCGGCGATCCGGTCCCGCAGCTCGACGGCGGCCTTGCGGCTGAACGTCAGGACGAGCAGCCGCTCGGGGTCGGCACCGTCCCGTACGCGCCGGGCGACCGCCTCCACGAGCGTCGTGGTCTTGCCCGTACCGGGGCCCGCGAGGACCAGCAGCGGCCCGGCGCGGTGGTCAACCACAGCGCGCTGACGTGCGTCCAAAGCAGGAGGGTCCACCGGTCCCGGCCGGGTACGCACCAGTCGGTACGCGCCGGTGGCATCCCGCCGCGCCGGCCGCCGGCGCGGCTGCGCGGACGGCATGGCCGAGGCCGAGAAGGAGGAACTCACGTGGATCGCCGGTCCTGGGAGGAGGTGCTGGTCGTGGTGCGCACCGCGGTGCGGGGCGTGCCGGTGCGGCCACCGCGCCGGACGCCGGGCGGCGGGGCGGTGGTGCGGGCCGTGCCCGACGCTACGCCAGGTGGCGCACGAGCCGCAGTCCGTCCCACGACGGTACGACGGATGCGTACGTCCGTGTCGGTAGCGGCGTACGGGACACGGGCGCCGCACGGGACGCACGGGACACGGGCGCCGCACGTGACGCACGGGGCACGGACGCTGCACGTGACGTACAGGACGCGGGCGTCGCGCGTGACGTACCCGACAGCTGTGCCGGACGGTGACGAGCCCGCGACCGTGACGGCGGGAGTGCCCCGCGCCGGGCCCCCGTACGCCACGTACACCTCGTTCGCCTCGTACGCCCTGTACGCCTTGTACGCCCCGTACGTCTCCGCCGCGTCACCCGGACGGACGCGACGGCCGCGACGAACGCGACGAACGCACACCCCCTCAGTCCCCCACCCCCGCATCACCCCCGTCCCAGCGCGCCCGCCGCATGTCGAGGCGCGGGACGTGGCCCTCCGCGGACCGGGGTGCCTCGCGCAGCGGGGTGCCTTCCTCGCGGTAGTGGGCCAGCGCGCGCAGCTCACTGCCGGGCAGCAGCTGCCCGTCCGCGCGCACCACGCGCCACCACGGCACGGCGCCCCCGTACAGGGCCATCACCCGGCCCACCTGACGCGGCCCGCCCACGCGCCGCCCGCCGACGGCGCCCGCGGACCTTCCCCCGGAGGGCGGTCCGTCCCCCGGATCCCCGGTCCCCGGCTCTCCCGGCGGTTCCTCGCCCGCGAGCCACTCGGCGACGTCGCCGTACGTCATCACCCGCCCGGGCGGAATCAGCTCGGCGACGCCGAGTACCCGTTCCGCGTACTCGGGGATCTGCTCGCCGTCGTACCCGGAAGAGTCTCCTGCTGTCCCACTCATTCGGCCCATCCTGCACCACACCACCGACAGTCCCGCCGTCCCCGCGCCGCGGCCCGCCGACGGCGTGCGCGGGCGGGCGCGGCGGCGTATGTTCCGTTTCCCGGCCCTTCGAAATGCACCCTGATGCCCCCCACCTCCTCGCGGCCATGCCACCATCTTCCGGGCGGTGACTGGTGATACGAGATCAAGAAGAGACGGCCGAACAGCAGGGTGCGGTGCCTCCATGGGAGGCCGGCACCCCTGAGGCGCTGTCCTGCGTCACCCCCGCCCGGGGGGACGGGAAACCACGGGGGAAGCCGTCACAGGCTTCCGAGACCGAAAAGGCGAGCACGATCGAGAAGGCCGGAACAGCCGACGAGCCCGCGCGTCCGGAGGGGCCGGACCAGCCCCGCCGGGCCGACGCGGCGACCGCTTCCCCCGGAGCGGGGAGCGCGGCTGCGGAGGGCGCGGCAGCGGAGGGCGCGGCACGAGAGGAACGCACCGCCGACGCGCCGGCCGGTCCGGCCGGGCCCGGCGGGACCGCCCGTACGGGCGCACACCCCGCACCCGACAGGACCAGCGAGACTGGCAAGACCGACAGGACCGACAGGACCGGCAGGACCGGCAGCAGGACCAGCGACACTGGCAAAACCGCCAAGACCGGCAAATCCGACAAAATTGAACGCCTCGCCCCGTCCCAGGACCACGTAGGTAGCGAGTTCCACGTCGACCAGGTCTCCGGCGACGAGCCGCTGCTGCCGGCCCGGGTGCACCGGCCGTCGGACCTGATGCGCCTCCTCCTCGGCATCGTCGGCATCGCGCTGGTGCTGCTGCTGGCGACGTTCGCGCACGGCACGACCCAGGGTCTCCAGCGCGACATCGGGGAGGGCGCCGGGCTGGCGCCGCGGCTGCTGATCAACTTCGCCGGGCTGGCGTCGAGCGTCGCCGTACTGATCGTTCCGGTGGCCTTCGCCGTCGAGCGGCTGATCAAACGGGACGGGCTGCGGATCGCGGACGGGGTGCTGGCCGCGGTCCTCGCGCACGGTGTCTCGCTCGCCACCGACCTGTGGGTGGCCGAGGCCGCCCCGGAGTCCATCCAGGCCGCGCTGACCCAGCCGCTGGCCGACGGGGGGCTGACCCCGCCGGTGCACAGTTACCTCGCGCCGGTGATCGCGTACATGACAGCCGTGGGGATGTCGCGGCGCCCGCGCTGGCGGGTGGCGATGTGGTGCGTCCTGCTGCTCGACGCGTTCGCCGTGCTGGTCGGCCGCTACACCACGCCGTTCGCCATCGTCACCACCGTCCTCATCGGCTGGACGGTCGCCTTCGGGACGCTGTACGCGGTCGGCTCCCCCAATGTGCGCCCCACCGGCCAGAACCTGCTCGCGGGGCTGCGCCGGGTCGGATTCCGTCCGGTCAGCGCGGTACGCGCCGAGGACATCGGCAACCCCGAGCACCCGGAGCACGCCGACCGGGGCCGCCGCTACATCGTCACCCTGGAGGACGGTCCGCCCATCGACGTGACCGTCGTGGACCGGGAGCGGCAGGCACAGGGCTTCTTCTACCGCGTCTGGCGGCGGCTGTCGCTGCGCGGCATCAACCAGCGCCGCAGCCTGCAGTCGCTGCGGCAGGCGCTGGAACAGGAGGCGCTGCTGGCGTACGCCGCCATCGCGGCCGGCGCCAACGCGCCGAAGCTGATCGCCACCTCCGAGCTGGGCCCGGACGCCGTGATGCTCGTGTACGAGCACATCGACGGCCGGCCGCTGGACGCGCTGCCGGACGCGGAGATCACCGACGAGCTGATGCGCAATGCCTGGCGCCAGGTGGCGTCGCTCCAGTCGCGGCGCATCGCGCACCGGCGGCTGGTAGGTGACGCGCTCCTGGTGGATCGTTCCGGCAAGATTTTCCTGACCGATCTGCGCGGTGGGGAGATCGCGGCGGGCGACCTCGTCCTGCGGATGGACGCCGCGCAGCTGCTGACCACGTTCGCGCTGCGGGCCGGTGCCGAGCGGGCGGTGGCCGCCGCGGTCGACGTGCTCGGCCCGGACGCGGTCGCCGACAGCCTGCCGCTGCTCCAGCCGATCGCCCTCAGCCGCACCACCCGGGCCACGCTGCGCCAGCTGGCCCGCGAGCGGTCCGCGCGGGAGCGCGAGGCGGTCCTGGAGGCGTCGCGCGCCGCCAAGGAACGCAAGGCAGCCGAGGCGGCCCGGCGGGGCGGCGCACACACACAGGAGCAGCCCAGCAACCGCAAGGTGGCGCGCGCCGAGAAGAACGCCGAGAAGCGGGCGGTCGACGAGGCGCTGGAAGAGGCCCGCGAGGAGGACCTGCTCTCGCAGATCCGCCAGCAGGTGCTGCTGATCCGGCCGACCGCGCCGGTGGAACCGGCCCGGCTGGAGCGGATCCGGCCGCGCACGCTGGTGAGCTGGATCGCCGGGGCCTTCGCCGCGTACTTCCTGGTCTCGCAGCTCACCCAGGTCAAGTTCGACCAGGTGATCAACGAGGCCCGGTGGGGATGGGTGGCGGCGGCGCTGCTCTTCTCCGCGCTCACCTACATCGCGGCCACGCTGAGCCTGCTGGGCTTCGTACCGGAAAAGGTCTCCTTCGTACGGACCGTGATCGCGCAGGTGGCGGGCAACTTCGTCAAGCTGGTCGCGCCGGCCGCGGTGGGCGGCGTGGCGCTCAACACCCGCTTCCTGCAGCGCTCCGGGATCCGGCCCGGGCTGGCGGTGGCCAGCGTGGGCGCGTCCCAGCTGTTCGGTCTCGGCTGCCACATCATGCTGCTGCTGGTCTTCGGCTATCTGACCGGCACCGAGCGCACGCCGTCGCTCTCCCCGTCCCGCGCGGTCATCGCGGGCCTGCTGACGGCCGCCGTACTGGTCCTGGTGGTCACCGCCGTGCCGGTGCTGCGCAAGTTCATCTCCACGCGCGTGCGGTCACTGTTCGCGGGCGTCGTCCCCCGCATGCTGGACATCCTCCAGCGCCCGAAGAAGCTTGCGGCCGGCATCAGCGGCACGCTGCTGCTGACGGTGGCCAACGTGATGTGCCTGGACGCCTCGATCCGCGCGTTCGGCGGCGGCGACGAGATCAGCTACGCGACCATCGCCGTGGTCTTCCTCGCGGGCAACGCCGTGGGCTCCGCCGCGCCCACACCGGGTGGTGTGGCCGCCGTCGAGGGCGCGCTGTGGACGGGCCTGACCGTCATGGCCGGGCTGACGTCCGACGTCGCCCTGCCCGCGGTCCTGCTGTTCCGTCTGATGACGTTCTGGCTGCCGGTGCTGCCGGGATGGATCTCGTTCACGCACCTGACGCGCAAGGGCCAGATCTGACCGGACCGGTCCCGTACGGCGCGTGCCGGCGTTCCGTACGCCGAAGGGCGCGCACGCCCGCACGCCCGTACGCAGAAGACCACGCATGAGGCCCCGCACGCAGAAGAACCCGCACGCAAGAACCCGCACGCAAAAGAACCCGTAAGCAGAAGAACCCGCACACCACCAGGCGTGCGGGCCCTTCCGCGCCGTGCGGACCGCCGGTCAGTACACCGGCTTCTCCGGCTCGACCGTGTTGACCCAGCCGATGACGCCGCCGCCGACGTGCACCGCGTCCGCGAAGCCCGCGGACTTCAGGACGGCGAGCACCTCGGCGGAGCGGACGCCCGTCTTGCAGTGCAGGACGATCTTCTTGTCCTGCGGGAGGTCCTGGAGGGCGTTGCCCATCAGGAACTCGTTCTTCGGGATCAGCTTGGCGCCGGGGATCGAGACGATCTCGTACTCGTTCGGCTCCCGGACGTCGATGATCTCGATCTTCTCGTCCGTGTCGATCCACTCCTTGAGCTGCGCCGGAGTGATCGTGGAGCCGGCCGCCGCCTCCTGGGCCTCCTCCGACACGACGCCGCAGAACGCCTCGTAGTCGATGAGTTCGGTGACGGTCGGGTTCTCGCCGCACACCGCGCAGTCGGGGTCCTTGCGGACCTTGACCTGGCGGTACGTCATCTCCAGCGCGTCGTAGATCATCAGACGGCCGACCAGCGGGTCACCGATGCCGGCCAGCAGCTTGATCGCCTCGTTGACCTGGATGGAGCCGATGGACGCGCACAGCACGCCCAGCACGCCGCCCTCGGCGCAGGAGGGGACCATGCCGGGCGGCGGGGGCTCCGGGTACAGGCAGCGGTAGCAGGGGCCGTGCTCGCTCCAGAAGACCGACGCCTGGCCGTCGAAGCGGTAGATCGAGCCCCAGACGTACGGCTTGTTCAGCAACACGCAGGCGTCGTTGACCAGGTAGCGGGTGGCGAAGTTGTCCGTGCCGTCGACGATCAGGTCGTACTGCGCGAACATCTCCATGACGTTGGTGGAGTCGAGGCGCTCCTCGTGCAGGTTGACCGTGACGTACGGGTTGATGCCCAGCACCGTGTCCTTGGCGGACGCGGCCTTGGAGCGGCCGATGTCCGCCTGGCTGTGGATGATCTGACGCTGGAGGTTGGACTCGTCGACCTCGTCGAACTCCACGATGCCGAGGGTGCCGACGCCCGCCGCGGCCAGGTACATCAGCGCGGGCGAACCCAGGCCGCCGGCGCCGACGCACAGCACCTTGGCGTTCTTCAGCCGCTTCTGCCCGTCCATCCCGACATCCGGGATGATCAGGTGGCGGGAGTACCTGCGGACCTCGTCGACGGTGAGCTCCGATGCGGGCTCGACCAGGGGTGGCAGCGACACGGGGACTCCGTTTGTCGGTATCTCGATGGGCGACCCCCCGCCCCGGGACGGCCCGGAGCAAGGGACGGTGGTCTTCCCGTAACACTGCCACGGCCTTCTTCATTCCGAGACACCAGGTCCGATACGCGAGACGAATGTGTCCCAGTAGCCGGGCAGTGACTCCCAGGCGCTCTCTCCGTGGTCGGTGCGGTCGGTGAAGTAGACGGTTCCGGCGCCTTGCCACCGGGCGATCCGCAGGGCCTCTTTCAGGTGGGTACGGGGGACGCCGTGCACCAGGTGGCAGAAGCGCCGCGCCGGGTACTCGGCGGTCCACTCGGCCACTTGTGACCAGCCGTAGTCGGACCAGCGCCCGGAGAAGGTGACGAGCTGGTCGGCGATCTCCGCGTATCCGGGGTACGGGTGACGGCCGTGCCCGGTGACGAGGTGCGCCCCGTCGTGGAGGGCCCGCAGGGTGGTGGTCAGCCGCCGGGTCTCGGACAGCAGTGTCCGGTCCGTGGGACAACGGTCCAGATAGAAGCCGTCGACCTTGTACCAGTCCAGGAAGCGGTGCGCGTCGGAGACCAGCTCGCCGAACGGACGCGCGCCGTGCCCCAGGTCGAGGTGGCCCAGCAGCCGGGCCCCCGCGTCCCGCAACTGGGCCGCGGCCGGCAGGCAGTACGGGTCGGGGCGCACCCCGGGGCCCCGCGCCACGTTGAGCACCACCCAGTGCAGCGCCGCAGCGCCGCCCCGTGGCCCCGGAGCCCGGCGGGCGGCTCCGGTGCAGGCCGGCCGCCGGGCCAGGCGCAGCAGTTCGGCCCACTCGGCGGGTGCCAGCAGCGGGTGGGCGAACCCCGGGACGCCGACGCCGAGCGGCGCGGCGCCCGTCACGGGGGTGCCGGCGCCCAGGGACGTCGTCAGATACGACATGCGGCCTCCATCCAGATGTCGGCGAGGGATTCCTCCAGCCCGATCCGCGGCCGCCACCCCAGGCGGTCCCGGGCGGTGCGCACGTCCGCCTGCTGCCAGCTCCCGCACCCGTCCGGATAGGGGTACGCGGGGGGGACGGCCCCGTGTTCAGAGGCCGGCCCCGGAATGGCGAGCCGGGCGGCGCCGGGGCCGCCGGCGAGGCCGGGCGCGGTGTCCAGTTCGTGGAGCGAGCCGCCGAACCCGGCCACCCGGGCGAGCAGCGCGGCCGCCTCGCGCAGCCGCACGGCGTGCCCCGTACCGATGTTGACCACGCCCTGCGCGGCGGAGAGCGAGGCGGCGTGCACGGCCCGCGCCACGTCCCGTACGTCCACGAAGTCGCGCTGTACGCCCAGGCCGCCCAGCTTCAGCTCGTTGTCCCCGGACTGCATCGCGCGCCGCATCGCCTCGGCCAGCCGGCCGAGCGGTGAGCCGGCCGGGGTGCCCGGGCCGACGGGGGAGAAGACGCGCAGCACCACGGCGTCCAGGCCGGAGCCGAGGACGAGTTCGGTGGCGGCCAGCTTGCTGACGCCGTACGGCCCGCCGGGCCGTGGCACGGCGTCCTCGGCGGTCGAGGAGCCGGGCTGCGAGGGCCCGTACTCGGACGCGCAGCCCAGGTGTACGAGCCGGGCCCCGCAGCTGCTGCGCCGCAGCGATTCGCAGACGGTGGCGACCGCGACGGTGTTGTGCCGGGTCAGGTCGCGGGCGCCGCCGCGGGTGGTGCCCGCGCAGTTGACCACCACGCCGGGGTGGACGGCGTCCAGGAAGCGGGTGAGGGCGCCCGGACTGCCGGAGGCCAGGTCGAAGCGGACGTCCGCGTCGTCGCCCCGCCCGAGGGCGGTCAGCTGGACGGCCGGGTCGGCCAGCAGGCGGTCGGCGACGTAACGGCCGAGGTACCCGTTGGCACCGATGAGTAGCACCCTCATCGCGCGACCCCCCGGTCCCGGTGTGCTTCGGTGCGGTGGACGTTCATGATGTCGTTCTCCTATTGGGGTGGGGTGGCAATGTGGTCGGGCAGCGGTGGCCGCCGCCGCGGGGGCCGGGCGTCGGCGGTGAGCGCCGCGGGGGTGGTGGCAGGTGTCCGGCGGGGGACGACCGGCGCCGCGGGGGCGCCGGTACCGCGCAGGCCCGCACGTCCGCCGGGGGTGCCGGCGTGCGCGCGGGCGGAGGGCGCGTCCGCCGGGAGTGGTGGCGTGCGCGCCGGAGCGAAGGGCGTGCGTATCGGGGGTGGTGGCGACGTGCGCGGGGTCATGTCCGGTCCGCCTCTGCCGGTACGGCGGCGGGGGCCGCGTCGGGAGCCGGTGCGTGCGCCGAGGCGCCGGTGAGGGCGCGCAGCGCGTACAGCAGCAGGCCCAGGGCGGGCAGCGCGCAGGCCACGGCCGGTACGGCGGACGGGCCGAGGTGGGTGACGGCGGCCTCGACCGGCCGGCCCAGCAGCTCCAGACCCGGCAACCGGGCAGCCGGTACGGAGGCCAGGGCGGCGGCTTCGAGGGCTACGGCGGCGGCCGGGCCCGCGGCGGCAGCGGCCGGGAAGCCGTGCCGGGCGAGCAGCCGCGCCAGGAAGAACAGGGCGCCCAGGGCCGAGGCCGCGGCCACCGGGCCCGCTCCCCCACCGCCGCCGAGCGCGTCCGCGGCGGCCGACAGGGCGAGCAGCGCCGTGAGCTGCATCGTGGTGGCGATCAGCAGCAACGGCCGTACTCCGGACGCGAAGACGGTCAGACACCGGCTGTCCGCCAGCCCACGGCGCGCGCGGCCCGCGAACCAGTGCGCACACCAGGCGGCGGGCACGACGGCGCAGGTCAGGGACAGGGCGGTGGTGACCGCACACTGCGGGTGTGCGCCGCCCAGGCCGGGTCCGCCCGCCAGGAGCTGACGCAGCAGCCAGTCACCGTACAGCGCGTACCCGGCCAGCCAGCACGTCCACCATGCGGCGGTACGGGCGACCGGGTACCGCGCGCGCAGCGGGCCGTGGCGGACGCACAGGCGGAGGGCCAGGAGGACCAGACCGGCGCCTGCCGCCGCAAAGGCCGGCTGGGCGGCGGTTCCTGATGGCGCGTCTGTCCACGGCAGGGAAGGTGAGGGTACGGACATGGGCGCGCGCCCTGCAGCGGTGACGGCGGCCACGGTCGCGGCGCACACCGCGCCGGGCAGCAGGTGCAGCACCGCGCGGATGCCCCGGTCCCGCCGGGCGGGGCCGGGCGGCGGCGCTGCGGGGGGTGCCGTGTCGGCGCGCGGCACCCGGGCGTACAGCTCCTCGGCCAGCGAGAAGACGTCACGGTGCCGGAAGCGGGCGGCCGTGCGGTCGGTGACGCCGTGCGCCTCCAGGCCGGCCGCGATCTCCAGCGGATCGACGGCGCGTTCGCACAGCGCCCGGTGCTGGTGCATCAGCGTCTTCACGGGGTCGGCGGGGCCGCGGCGGGGGGTGCGGGTGGCTGCGCCGGGGGTGGTGTCGGGGTGGGTGTCGGGGTCGGCGGGGGTGCCGGAGTGGGCGTGAGTGTCGGTGCCGGAGTGGGCCTGGGTGTCGGTGTCGGTGCCGGCATCGGTGTCGGTGCCGGTGTCGGTCGTCGTCATGGCCGGGCTCCTCTCTGGCGGTCGGCACCGGCTCCCGCTGCGGCGGTGGCCGGTTCGGCGACCGGGGCCGGGGCCGGTGGCGGGGCCAGGGGCGGGCCGAGTACAAGGCCCTGGTCCGGGACCGGACCCTGATCCGGGGCTGGGGCCTGGTCCGGAGCCAGGCCCTGATCCGCAGCCATCTCCTGGGCGGGAGCCGGATCCTGGTCCGGAGTCGGGTACTGGTCCGGAGTCGGGTCCGGCTCCGAGTCCGGTTCCGGTGCCGCCCAGCTCGGTGGGCGGCCCGTCGGCGGTGCGGCCTGGGCGGCGGCGCGGGTCGCGGCCCAGCGGCCCGGTACGTGGGACTCGGCGGGCCGGGCGAAGAGGCGGGGCGCGCCCCCTCCGGCCGGCCCGGCAGCGGTGGCCGGACGGCGCGGGGAGTGCGCCATCAGCTCCAGATAGATGCCACGAAATGCCGCGACATTCTGCTCCACCGTGAACAGTTCGAGTGCGCGGGCGCGCGCGGCGGCGCCCAGCCGGGCGCGTCTGCCGGGGTCGCGCAGCAGCGCCAGGCACGCGTCGGCCAGCGCGCGCGGGTTGCGCGGCGGTACGACCAGGCCCGTACCGCCGATGATCTCGCAGACGGCTCCGGCGTCGGTGGAGACCGTGGCCCGGCCGCTGAGCATCGCCTCCACGAGGGAGCGCGGGAAGCCCTCCGCGACGCTGGAGAGGACCAGCACCGCACCGGCCGCGTAGACGTCCTGCGGGCGCGGCACGCCGGGGCCGCCGACCTCCTCGAAGGAGACCGGGTTGTCGCCGGCGCTCTGCGCGTCGGCCGCCTCGTCGGGGAAGAGCTGGGCGGCCAGCGCCCGGCACTGCGCCAGGTAGGCGGCGTCCTCCGGGCCGGGGCCCGGGGCGCCGACGATGCGCAGGGTGGCGTCGGGTTCGGCGCGGTGCACGCGGGCGAAGGCGTGCAGCAGCGAGACGAGGTCCTTGGCGGGTTCGACGGTGCCGGTCCACACCAGCGTCGCGCAGTGGTCGGCCGCGGCGTCGGGGACGGCGGTGAAGCCGGTCGCGTCCATGCCCGGGTACACCGTGCGCAGGCGCTCACGGTCCGCTCCGCAGCGCTCCTGCCAGCGCCGGGTGTGGCTGTTGCCGGGGGTGACGAGCGCGGCCTGGGCGTACGTCTCGGCGGCCAGCGCGGTCTCGAAGGCGCCCAGCAGGGCGCGTACGGGGGCGCTCGACCGCGTTCCGGAGCGCGCGAGGTAGTGCTCGCGCAGGCGCACGCCGTACTCGGTGAGCAGGAGCGGCGTACCGAAGAAGCGTTTGGCCAGCAGGCCGGGGAGGGCGATGGAACCGCCGGCCGTGGCGTGGCAGAGGTCGACCCCGGCGAGGCCGTCGCCGTCACCCCCGGGCAGGCAGGCGGAGCAGCCGTACCAGTCCAGGGAGAGGGGGCGCAGGGCGCGTTCCAGTTCCTCGGCCACGGCGAGCAGGTCGCCCACGCGGGCGCCGTACGCGGCGCGCAGTGCGCCGGGCGCGTGACAGGCGCTCTCCAGGATGCGTACGGCCTGTTCGGAGCGGAGGAGTTCGGGCAGGCCGCCGTGGTCGCGGGCGAGCAGCGCGAGGCCGTAGAGACCGGCGGCGAAACGGTCCGCCTGACCGTCACGGTCTTCGGCACCGTCCGCTGTCCGCGCGCCGGGGAGGGGACGGCCACCCGGATGGGACCGGCCGCCGGGCGGTTCCGCCGCCGTGAACCCCGCCGCGAGTTCGCCGAAGCACTCCGCGAACCGGCGCTTCGCGCGCCGTCCGCGCGCCCCGGCGCGCCACCCGCCGGGCCGCCACTGCAGGGCACCGGGGAGCTCCCCGTACAGCGGTGCGGTCCGCACGGCCCGGGTGCCCCCCGGCACGCCCGCGCGACCGCCCGCCTCACCCGCCCCCGGGCCGGGGCCCGGCCGCTCGGCGATGTCCGGCAGACCCCCTACCAGGGCCTCGCCCCCCAGGGCGTCCCCCAGACCGCCCCCCAGACCGCCTCCGGGGCCACCTCCCCCGCCGACCCTGACGCCCCCGCCATCCTCGGTACCGCGGTCGAGCGTATACACCTCGAATACGTGGCCAGGGAGCCCGCGTACGAGCCGGTCGCGCCACGGCCGCGTCTCACCGGACGCATCCGGGCCGCCACCCTCGGTGAGCAGACCAATGCGCACGAGCGCACCCCCGTTCTTCCTGATCGGCGTCCAACGACCGCGGCCGGCCCCGGGGCCCGCCGCTACCTGCAGGAAGAAGCTACGCAGAGATTCCGGTGACACGACGGACGGTTGTCCGTCGCGCCACCGGAAGGGGTGAAGAGACGTAACTTTCCACCCCGGTGGGCGTTCTGGCGCGCTATGTGAATCTCACGCCGCGGCGCGCAGCGCCCGCCGCCCGGCCGACGCCCCCGGGTCGAGTACGGGCACCGCCGCCAGCAGGCCCTTCGTGTACGGGTGCCGGGGGCGCTCGTACACCTCGTCGGTACTGCCCTCCTCCACGATCCGCCCGCCGCGCAGCACCACGACCCGGTCGCTGACCGCCCGCACCACCGCCAGGTCGTGCGCGATGAAGACCAGCGCGAGGCCCAGGTCCCGGCGCAGTTCGCCGAGGAGTGCGACGATCTGCGCCTGGGTGGTGACGTCCAGCGCCGAGACGGGTTCGTCGCAGACCAGCAGCCGGGGGCCGGGCGCGAGGGCCCGCGCGATGCCGACGCGCTGCCGCTGCCCGCCGCTGAACTCGTGCGGGTAGCGGTGGTACCACGCCGGGTCCAGGCCGACCCGCTCCAGCAGTTCGCTCGCCCGGCGCACCACGCGCGCGTCGTCCCGGTCACCGGCCGCGCGCAGCGGGTCGGCGACCGATTCGCCGATGCTGCGCCGCGGGTTGAGCGAGGAGACCGGGTCCTGGAAGACCATCTGCAGTTCGCTCCGGAAGGGGCGCAGCTGCCGGTCGCCGAGGGTGCCGATGTCACGGCCCCGGTAGCGCAGCGTCCCGGCGGTGGGGTCCAGCAGCCGGACGAGCATCCGTCCGAGGGTCGTCTTGCCGCTGCCCGACTCCCCTACGAGGCCGATCGTTTCGCCTTCCCGTACGGTCAGCGAGACCTCGTCGACCGCGGTCGTCCGGTTCCGCCGCCCGCCGAACTCCCGGCGCAGCCCGACGGCTTCGAGGAGTACACCGTCGCCGCCGGCCGCGGCACGCGTGTCGGTCGTGTCGGTCGTGACGTCCGTTCCGCGCGTGACGATCGTGGCGCGAGGGGCACGCCCTGCCGGCTTCGCGTCCACCCGCGGCACCGCCGCCAGCAGCTCTTTCGTGTACGGTTCGCGCGGCGCGAGCAGCACCTCGCCGACCGTGCCGTGCTCCACCGTCCGGCCCCCGCGCATCACCAGCACCTCGTCCACACTGCCCGCGACCACCCCGAGGTCATGGGTGACCAGGAGCAGTCCCATGCCGGTCTCCGCCCGCAGTTCGTGCAGCAGGTCGAGGATCTGGGCCTGGACCGTGACGTCCAGCGCCGTGGTGGGCTCGTCGGCGATCAGCAGGCGCGGTTCGCAGGCGAGCGCCATCGCGAGCAACGCGCGCTGGCGCATGCCCCCGCTGAACTCGTGGGGCCGCGAGCGGGCGCGCCGGGGGGCGTCCGCGATGCCCACGCGCTCCAGCACCTCGACGGCGCGGGCGCGGGCGGCGCGCCGCGAGACGTCCGGCCGGTGCACCCGGTACACCTCGGCGATCTGGTCGCCGATCGCGTAGTACGGGTCGAGCGAGGACAGCGGGTCCTGGAACACCATGGCCGCCCGGCCGCCGCGCAACCGCCGCAGCTCGCGCTCGCCGGCCGCCCGTACGTCCGTACCGGCGACCCGGACCGTACCGCTGACCTGCGCCCCGGTCCCCCGGTGCAGGTCCAGCAGGGCCGTCGCGACGGTGGACTTGCCGGATCCGGACTCGCCGACGATGCCCAGCGCCCGGCCAGCGGGGAGCGTGAAGGAGAGGCCCTTCACGGCCGGTACGGCCGAACCGCCGTCACCCTCGCCGGGAAATGCGACCGACAGGTCCCGGACCTCCACCAGCGGCTCCGTCACCGCTCCGGAAGCGTTCCCGGAAACACCTCTGGCATCGGCATCGGCATCGGCATCGGCATCGGAGGTCATGTCAGAGCCACCCTTCGGTCGGTGAGTGCGTAGAGGATGTCCGCCACGACGTTGGCGACGATGACGGCCGCGCCGGTGCCCAGCACCACGCCGACGACCACCGGCAGGTCCACGACACGCACCGAGTGCACCAGGAGCTGTCCGATGCCGGGCAGCCCGAAGAGCTCCTCGGTGAGCATCGCGCCGCCGAACATCGTGCCCAGGTCGAGCGCGGTGAGCGCGATGACGGGCGGCAGCGCGCCGCGCAGCGCGTGCCGCGTCACGATGGAACGTTCCCGCAGGCCGTACGCGCGGAAGGTGCGGATGTGGTCCTCGGCCAGCGTCTCCAGGGTCGAGGAGCGGGTCAGCCGGGCGTACTTGGCGGACTCCAGCAGCGCCAGCGCCGTCCAGGGCAGCAGCAAGTTCCAGGCCCACTGCTCCGGGTCCTCGGTCAGCGGCACGTACGAGGGGAACGGCAGCCACCGCAGGTACGCGCAGAAGAGCATCAGCAGCAGGAGCCCGGTGATGAAGACCGGGGTGGCCGTGCCCGCGAGGGTCAGGCCGGTCAGGACGCGTTCGGTCGTGCCGCCGCGGCGCAGTGCGGACAGCAGGCCGGTGCCGACGCCGAGCAGCAGCCACAGCACCATCGAGCCGAGGGCCAGGGACGCGGTGACCGGCAGCCGGTCGCCGAGCAGTTCGGTGACGGGGGTGCTGTTCTGGTAGGAGAGGCCGAGGCACGGCGCGTCGCAGTGCAGTACGGCGGTGCCGGACGAGAAGTCGCGGCCGGCCACCAGCCCCTGGAGGAAGTGCAGGTACTGCGTCAGGACCGGCGCGTCCAGCTCCAGCCGTTCGCGTACCTGCTGGATCTGGGCGGGGTTGCAGCGCGGGCCGCACGCCAGTCCGGCGGGGTCGCCGGGCGCGACGTAGAAGAGCGCGTAGACGGCGACGGTCAGCAGGAAGAGGACGAGGAGCGCGCCGCCGAGGCGGCGCAGCGCGTAGCCGGTCATGCGACGGCCTCCTTCTCGCGCTGTTCACGCGAGGCGTCCGCGGGCCGGGCCGGATGCCCCGTACGGCCCGGGTGCCCCGCACGGCCCGCACGGCCCGCTCGTCCCGTACGGCCCGCTCGTCCCGCCCGGGTGCCGACCCGCAGGCGGGACCGCTCGCGCGGGTCCAGCGCCGTACGGACCGCGTCCCCCAGCACGGTGAACGCCAGCACGGTCACCAGCAGGAAGCCCGACGGCAGCAGCACGTACACCGGGTCGGCCCGGAACCAGGTCGTCGCGGTCGACAGCATCTGCCCCCAGGACGCGGTGGGCGGCCGGACGCCGATGCCGAGGAAGGACAGCGACGCCTCGACGACGATGTTGCCGGGCACCAGGACCGCCGCGTACGTGATCACCGGTGCGGCGAGCGACGGAAGCAGCTCGCGCCGCGCCACGCGCAGCGGTCCCGAGCCGCCGAGCCGGGCCGCCGCCACGTGGTCCAGCTTCTTGAGGGCCAGCGTGCGGGCGCGCACGATACGGGAGGTGCCGAACCAGTTGAGCAGCCCGATGACCAGCACCAGCAGCAGCGGGCGCGGGAAGTCGGCGGGCACGATCGCGGTCAGCGAGATCGCGATGACGAGCATCGGCAGCGCGGTCAGCACCTCGGTGAACCGGGAGAGCACCTGGTCCGCGAGCCGGTTGCCCAGCCCGGCCGCGAGGCCGACCACCAGGCCGATGAGCACCTGTACGGCCGTGGCGCCGAGCGCGATGAGCAGGGAGACCCGGGCGCCGTACAGCAGCCGGGCGAACATGTCGCGGCCGGTGCCGGGCTCGACGCCCAGCCAGTGGTCGGCGCTGATCCCGCCGTACGGGCCGAGCGGTACGCCGCCACGCGCCGAGTCGATCAGGCCGTCGTGGTACGTGGTGGGGTCCTGCCCCTCCAGCGCCGCCAGCAGCGGGGCGGCGAGGGCGAGCAGGATCAGTACGAGCAGGACGGCGGCGGAGGCCACGGCGGCGGGTCGCCGCCGCAACCGGCGCCATGCCGAACCGTTCTGAGTGGGCGTCATGCCGGCCGCCGTCACTTGACCGCGACCTGGGAGATGTCCAGCACGCCGTCCCAGTCGCTGATCACGACGTTCTTGACGTCCTTGCCGTACAGGCGCTTGTAGACCGGGTGGAAGAGCGGCACGGACAGGGCCTGCGCGCCGATCTTCCGGTCCAGCGCGCCCCACCGGCTCGCCGCCGCCTTCAGGTCGGTCAGCTGGTTGATCTCGTCGATCTCGTGGTTGACCGCGGGGTCGTCGAGCTGCGCGTGGTTGAAGTTGAAGGCGTCGCGGACGATCTGCCGGCCGTCGAAGACCGGCGCGAGGAAGGGGCCGCCGGACGGCCAGTCCGCACCCCAGCCGCCGATGAACAGGCCCGGCTCGTCGTCGACGCTGTGCACCTTCTGCTTGTAGTCATTGTCCTCCAGACCCTGCAATGCGACCGTTATCCCGGCCTTCTTGAGGGCTTCCTGGACGGCGGTGGCGATCTCCGGGCTGGTCTCGAAGTTCTTGGCGGTGGAATGGGTGAGGGTGATGCTCAGCCCGTTCTCGTGACCGGCTTCCTTGAGGAGTTCCTTCGCCTTGGCCGGATTTCCGGTGCGGCCCGCCGGGAACGGGTCGTACGGGGTGTGGCCGAAGGCCTTTCCGTTCGGCAGGAAGGTGGTGGCCGGTTCGGCGAGCGCGGAGCCGCCCGCGGCGTTCACGACGCTCTGCCGGTTGACGGCGTACGCGATGGCCTGCCGTACCTTCGGGTCGTCGAAGGGCTTCACCTTCGGGTTGAAGGCGAGGTAATTGGTGTAGCCGAAGTGGCCGGTGCCGACCCGCTTGCCCAGGCTCGGGTCGCCGCCGATCTGCGCGAGTTCGGCCGGGCCGAGGTTGGTGTCGGTGGTCACCGCGGCGGCGTCCGGGCCGGCGCCGGTGGCCAGCCGCTGGTTGACGACCGCGGAATCCAGGCCGGATCTCACGTCGATGGTGTCGGGATAGGCGTGCCGTTCGGAGTCGGTCTTCTCGGACCAGTGCGGATTGCGCTCCAGGACGAGGTGTTCACCGTCCCCGGTGTTCCGCACGACCTTGTACGGGCCCGAGGCGACCGGGTGTTCCTCGTACTTCGTACCGGTGTCCTTGGCCCTCGGCACCGGCGCGAACTGGGTCTGCGTGGCGAGCAGCGGGAATTCACCCTCCGGCTTCTTCAAGTGGAAGACGATGGTCTTCTCGTCGGGCGTCTCGATGGACTTCAGCCCGTCCTTGCTCTTGTCCTTGTACGGCCCCTGGTAGCTTTCGCCGCCCACCAGCCAGTCGCGCAGATACGGGGCGCCGCCGGAGAGTTCGGCGGCGAAGGAACGCTCGATGCCGTATTTCACGTCGGCGCTGGTGATCGGTGAGCCGTCCTCGTACTTCAGCCCGTCCTTGAGCGTGTACGTCCACACCGTGGCGTTCTCGCTGGGCCGCCCGGTGTCGGTGGCGAGGTCCGGCACGGCCTTGGTGCCGGCCGCGCCGTTCTCCCGGTTGCGGGTGGTCAGCGTACGGAAGACCAGCGTCGGTACCTTGCCGCCGCCGGAGGTGTACAGGCGGGCCGGGTCGAAATTGGTCTGCGGCTCGGAGTTCAGGACGGTGAGCGTGCCGCCCTTGGCGGGCGCGGCGCCCGCGCCGCCACCCGCCGCGCTGTCCTTGGGGCCGCAGGCGGTGGCCCCGGCGGCCAGTGCGACGGCCACCGCGACGGCGGCCGTCCGGCGGGCGGCGGGCGGGAGGTGACGGGGGCGGGACGGCTCGGCCATGACAGTGGGTGCCTTTCCAGCAGGGCGTACCCGCGGAAGGCGGCAACAGGAGCGCGGTGAGGCGCGGGACCGCCCCTGCGGACACGTTCGGGTGAGCTACGTGGATACGCGGGGGATGCCCCGGCCCGGGGTCAGCTGGCGCCGCGCGGTACGGGCCCGGGGAACACGGGCCGGTCGCGGCGCGCTTCCGCGCGGCCGGGGGCGGGCCTCAGCGACAGTGGATGTCGGCCACGGACTGCGCGGACACGCCGATCAGCGCCAGCTCGAAAGCGGCGTGATCGAAAGCGGTGGCAGGGCGCGGCATGGGGAGAAGAGTGTCCGAATGTGCGTGCGGTGGCAAAGGTGTCTCGGGATGGGAGACGGAGGGTCTCAGGTGGTGGGCAAGGGGCCTGTCGACGGGACGGTGGCCCCCATCAGTGCCCGGCCGGGAACGGCCAGGCGTTGGGGCGGCAAGTCGCGCCGTCCGTCGTCAGGAACTTGGTCTGCTGCATCATCACCGGTGCCAGGGCGCCCTGCCGCGAGCAGCTCTCGTGGTTGTGGCCGAGCCGGTGGCCCACCTCGTGGTTGATGAGCATCTGCCGGTACGCGTGCATCTGGCCCGGCCCGTAGGTCGTGGCGCCCTGCGCCCACCGGTACGCGTTGATCATGACGCGCTCGGTCGCCGCCGAGTCGCACGACACATTGTCCTGGGTCGTGTCGAGCCCGGACTTGGCGCACCACTTGGCGGTGGTCCCGGGGCTCGCCAGCGTGATGACGAAGTCGGCGTCGCCGGAGCCCACCCGCTCGAAGGTGCGCCGTCCGCCGTGCGCCCAGCTCCGCTCGTCGTTGAGGGTCTTGTGCACCGCGTCGGCGAACAGCTCACCGTCGAGCCCCAGGCCCTCCTCGACGTCGACGCGGTAGCGCCGCACCTCGCCGCGGCCCGGCGCCTTGGCGTCCCCGCCGGCCGGCTTGAACCGCCCCGAGGCCGCCAGCTTCTCGTCCAGCGGATAGACCTTCGCCATCTTCTCGTCGTACGTGACGGGGGCCGCCTGCTGCGTCGGGCGCACGTTCGAGCGTGAGGCGGCGTCGGGGCCGTCCGTCCGGTCCTCCCCGCCGAGCGCCTGCGCCTTGCCGTCGTCCTGCTGCTGCTCGGTGACCTGTCCGGCCACCACGACCGCGAGGACGGTCGTCACGGCCGCCGCGGCCACGCCGGTGAAGGTGCGGCCCTTGGCGATTTTCTTGCGGGTACTGAACTGCGGCCCCTGCGCGCCGAGTTCACCGGCTTCCGGGGTCTCGTCCGGCGCGGAGGCCGCACCCTCGCCCTCTCTCGGGAAGACCACCGACCGGCCGCTCCGCCCGCGCTCCGGGGCGCCGGCCGCGAACACGTCGTCGTCCGTGGCCTCGGGGCCGTCGGCACGGTTCCGTCCGGACGGCGCCCCGAAGGCGTCGAGGTACTCCTGGCGCGGTGCCGGCATCCGGCCCTGCGGGACGAACGGCGGCCCGACCGAACCCGTACCGGTGGAGGTCGGCCCCAGCACGGGACCGGCGGTACCGGCACCGGGAACGGGGGCGGGGCCGACACCAGGGATGGGGCCAGGGCCGGTACCGGGGATGGGGCCGGGGCCGGTGCCAGGCGCGCGGCCAGGACCGGGGGCGGGCCTGCTCGCCCCGTCGCCGCCGTCCCCGAAGGAGGCGAACCCGTGTGCCGGGGTGGACGGCGCCGCCTGCGGGCGGCTGTCGCGCGGGCGCGGTACGCGGGGTGTGCCCTGCGCGGGCGTGCTTCCGGACGCGTCGTGCGCGGGCGCGTCGTGCGGCGCTCGTTGCGCGGGCGTCTGCCATGGTGCGCCCTGCGCGGGCCCACGCTCGGGCGTACGGCTTCCGGTCGCGTACCGGACCGCACCCTGCGCGGGCTCGTACCCGGGCGTGCGCTGCTGCTCGTACCCCGGCGGCTGCCGCTCCGACTCCGCCCCCGGCTCCGCGCGGCGGCGCCGGCGGCCCGTGCCCGGCCCGGGTGCGGGACCGGCGCCACCTGCCGCGCCGAGCCCGTCCGCCCCGCCCACCTCACCTATTCCGGAGGTGTCACCGGCGGTTGCGGCCGGGCTCCGGCGGCTGTGACGTCCCACTCGGCCTGTCAGCTCCTACTCACGTCCAGGACGCGTCACCGGCGGCGGGCTCTCCCGCACCGGCGCTCCCGCCCGCACCGGCCGCGCCCCGCGCGGCCGCCTCGTCGTCCAACAGCTCGCGGAAGGCCCGCGCCACCGTTTCCGGGTACTCCATCATCGCCACGTGCCCCGCCTCCGGCAGCGTCAGCAGCCGGGAGCCGCGGAAAGCGGCGGCCGCCCGGCGCGCCATACGGAAGGAGACCAGGCGGTCGCGCCCACCGTAGACGAGAAGGGTGGGTGCGAGCACCCGTTGCGCCTGCCGCCACAGATTGTGCTGTCCGCCGAGCGTGTACGCGTTGACGATGCCGCGGGCCGAGCGGGTCATGACGTCCCAGAAGTACGGGAGTTCGAGGCGTCGCGCGTACTCCTCCGCGGCGGCGGTGAAGCCGTCCGGGGTGACCAGGGCCGGATCGCCGTAGCACAGGGCCAGCACCTCGCGGGTGCGCCGCTCCGGCGTCCAGTCCCGCGTCAGCCTGCTGAACAGCCGGGTCACGCCCGGTACGGCCAGCAGCCCGGTGGGCACCGCGGACAGCTGCGGCCGCAGCTCGGGCAACGCGGGCGAGATCAGCGTCAGGGTGCGCACCAGGTCCGGGCGGACCGCCGCCACCCGCGTCACCGCCGCGCCGCCCATCGAGTTCCCGAACAGGTGCACGGGGCCGCGGCCGCTCGCGTCCAGATGGCGGATGACCGCCCGCGCCTGCGCGGAGACCGAGTAGTCACCGTCGTCCGGCGGCGGGGAATCACCGAATCCGGGGAGGTCCAGCGCCTCCCCCTCGACCTGGCCGGCGAGCCGCGGCATCAGCGCGGACCAGTTCTGGGACGAGCCGCCGAGGCCGTGGACGTACAGCGCGGGCGGCAGCCCGGCCCGGGTGCCCGGCACCCCGCGCACGCTCATCGTCAGACCCGGCAGGTGCACGGAACGCACCGTCTCCCCCGGGCCGACGCGCGAGGGACGGCCCGCCGGGGGCACCGGGAGGACGGCGCGGGCGTCCGGTGTTCCGGTCGACTCCGTCGAAGACATGGAGTCGATGTTACGAGACGATCACGCCGCCGATCGTGTGTTCGCGCTCACACACCACATCGCATTTCGGAACCCGCTCTCTTAGGCTCGGGCAGGAAGGGCACCCGTGTGATGAGCGCTCGCGTGCGGACGCTCGCCCTGGCCTCCGAAGTACGTGAGAGAAAGGGAGCCACCATGCCCGTCGACCCGACCGACCCGGACACCTTCGAGGACGAGACGGACGCCGCGGAATTCGACGTCGAGGCGCCCGAGGCCGATGCCGCGGAGCAGCACACGGACGTCGCGCCGCACCGCGACCAGCCGCTGACCGGTCTCGATCCGTCCGTCGCGAACGAGGCGGACGTCGCCGAACAGGCCCGCGTCGTGGATCTCGACGAAGACGATTACCGATGACCTGGGGCCATATGTCGGCTTCCCACAGCGTTCGGCGGCAGATTTTCTCGCCCGTGACCACGCACAGCCGGGTTACCCAAAAGTACGATGGCGGACGCGGCGCACCGCTGTGCGTACGCCGCGTACGGAACGACACCTGGGAGGCAGCGTGAGCGCCATCGAGCAGACCGAGGCGGCACGCCCGCGGGGCACGCGCCTGCCACGCCGAGCCCGGCGCAACCAGCTCCTGGGCGCGGCCCAGGAGGTCTTCGTGGCGCAGGGCTACCACGCGGCCGCGATGGACGACATCGCCGAGCGCGCCGGCGTCAGCAAGCCCGTGCTCTACCAGCACTTCCCGGGCAAGCTCGACCTCTACCTCGCCCTGCTGGACCAGCACTGCGAGGCCCTGCTGCAGTCGGTGCGCACCGCGCTCGCCTCGACGACCGACAACAAGCAGCGCGTCGCCGCGACGATGGACGCCTACTTCGCGTACGTCGAGGACCCGGGCGGCGCCTTCCGGCTGGTCTTCGAGTCCGACCTGACCAACGAGCCGGCCGTGCGCGAGCGGGTGGACAAGGTCTCCCTGGAGTGCGCCGAGGCGATCAGTGAGGTCATCGCCGAGGACACCGGCCTGTCCAAGGACGAGTCGATGCTGCTGGCCGTCGGGCTGGGCGGTGTCTCCCAGGTCGTGGCGCGCTACTGGCTCTCCTCGGAGAGCACCGTGCCGCGCGAGACGGCCGTGCAGCTGCTGACCTCGCTGGCCTGGAAGGGCATCGCGGGCTTCCCGCTGCACGGCGCCGAGGGCCAGTGAGCCGCTGAGGGCCTGCGGGCCGCCGGTGCCCCGGGGCGCCGCGGGCCGCCGGCGTCCGCCCCGTCCGGCACTCCCGTCCCGCCGCTGTTCGCTGCGGGCGTGCTCCGCGGCGTCCTGTCCGTCCGCACACCGGGCTAATGTGTGCTGCGTACGGCGCGGATTGCCGCGCACCTGCCCCGTGGCCGTGCCAGGGGGCACCGAGACCGTCGGAGGGACAAAGCCGTGGAGGTCAAGATCGGCGTGCAGCACGCGCCCCGCGAGATCGTTCTGGAGAGCGGGCAGACCGCCGAGGACGTCGAGCGAGCGGTGGCGGACGCACTGGGCGGCAAGTCGCAGCTGCTGAGCCTCGTGGACGATCACGGCCGCAAGGTCCTGGTCCCGGCGGACCGGCTGGCCTATGTGGAGATCGGCGAGCAGACCGTCCGCAAGGTCGGTTTCGGCACGCTGTAGCCGGCCGCGGGCCCCTGGGCGGGCCCGTGCGTACGATCACGAGCGGCGGCCCGGAGAGATCGTCTCCGGGCCGCCGCTCGTGTGTCACGCCGCCTCGCCGACTGGGTGCCCCGGCGAGGATTGCCGCGCATTCTCCCTGGGTACGACCGCCTACGACCGATTTGTGTCGTCCAACCGGTCGTCACCGCGGGAGGGATAAACCATGGTCTGGGAAGCTTTCGGCTCCGTGATCGTCGGACTCGCCATCGCACTGGCCGCCACGCGCCGACTGCCGGACCGGTTCCCCGCACGCCCCCTGACGCTGGCGACGGGCCCCGCGGCGGCCCTGCTCGGCGCTTTCCTCGCCCACTCCATCCTGGGCCCCGGCCACTTCTTCCAGACGCTGCTGGCCGCCGCCGCGCTGGGCGCGGCCATGCTCTCCCTGCTGGTCCGGCCCCGGCCCGCCCGGAGGCTGACGCACCTGCGCTCCGGCGTCTCCGGGGCCTGACCGCTCCGCGCCGGCCGCACGCGAGCCGGCGCCCGGGGCCCGTACGCGACGGCGCGGAGTACGTACGCGACACGGAGCACGGCACGGAGCACGGCACAGAGCACGTACGCGGCGGCAGCGGCGCGGCCCGGTGGATACGCCGCCGGGCCCTGCGCCGCCACCCGCTGCGGCTCAGCCGCCGGGTTCGGCGCCGCCACCCACTCCGGCTCAGCCGTCGGGTCCGGCGCCGCCACCCGCTGCGGCTGAGCAGCCGGACCCGGCGCCGCCGTCCCCTTCGGCTAGGCCGCCAGCCCCAGCGCCGCCATCCGCTTCGTGTGCGCCTCGGTGATCCGCGAGAACATCCGCCCGACCTCCGCGAGGTCGAACCCGTCGGCCACGCCACCCACCAGCATCGTCGACAGCGAGTCCCGGTCGGCCACGACCCGCTGTGCCTGGGACAGCGCCTCACCCATCAGCCGCCGCGCCCACAGCGCGAGCCGCCCGCCGACCCGGGGGTCGGCCTCGATCGCGGCCCGCACCTTCTCGACGGCGAACGTCGCGTGCCCCGTGTCGTCGAGCACACCGAGGACCAGGCCCCGGGTGTCGGAGTCGAGGCGGGCCGCCACCTCGCGGTAGAAGTCGCTGGCGATCGAGTCGCCGACGTACGCCTTGACCAGGCCCTCCAGCCAGTCCGACGGCGCGGTCTGGCGGTGGAACTCGTCCAGCGCCGCCGCGAACGGCTCCATGGCCTCGTTCGGCTCGGCCTCGATCTGCGCCAGCCGGTCCCGCAGCCGCTCGAAGTGATGGAATTCGGCCGACGCCATCTTGGCCAGCTCCGCCTTGTCGTCCATCGTCGGCGCCAGCTTCGCGTCCTCCGCGAGGCGCTCGAAGGCGGACAGCTCCCCGTAGGCGAGGGCGCCCAGCAGGTCGATCACCGCGGCCCGGTACTGCGGTTCCGCGGAGGCCGCGGCCCAGTCCTGGGCGGCGATCCCGGTGTGCTCTCGATCATCGTCGGCGGTGTGCGCTGCGTTGTCAGGCGTCTCCATGAAGCGCACAATAGCCCGCTGCGGAACCGGTGGAAGTGGCTGGTCAGCCACTCCCGTCCCACCCGACCGAACGATTGCCCGGACACACGTGTGCCTATCCGGGGTATGGTGGTAATGCGCCCGCCGAGTATCGGTGGGTTGTTCCACGCATGCGGATGCCCGGTCGGTGGCCCGATCGGCTCCAACCCGACCGCCCTCTTTCGCGGCGCGTACGAGACGTACGCACAGCGGGAGGGACACCGCTCGCGGTATGAGTGCTTGAGCGAAGGCAGTGGTCCCGCGCCCGTCCGGCCGATCGAGGCCGGCCCGTACGAAACCGTGCGAGGGCTCGGTACGACCCCCTTGGCCGCCTCGTACCGCGTCTCACAGAAGAGGCAAGATTCTGTCTACGTTCCGAGACCTCGGGATCCTTCCCGAAACCGCCGAAGCCCTTGAGGCCGTCGGCATCACGTCCCCCTTCCCCATCCAGGAGATGACGCTCCCCGTGGCCCTGGCGGGCTCCGACGTCATCGGCCAGGCCAAGACCGGCACCGGCAAGACCCTGGGTTTCGGCCTCCCCCTGCTGGAGCGCGTCACCGTGCCCGCGGACGTCGAGGCGGGCCGGGCCGGGCCCGAGCAGCTGACGGAGGCCCCGCAGGCCCTCGTGGTGGTTCCCACCCGCGAGCTGTGCCAGCAGGTCACCAACGACCTCCTGACGGCCGGCAAGGTCCGTAACGTCCGGGTGCTGTCGATCTACGGCGGCCGGGCGTACGAGCCGCAGGTCGAGGCCCTGAAGAAGGGCGTCGACGTGGTCGTCGGCACCCCGGGCCGGCTGCTGGACCTGGCGGGCCAGAAGAAGCTGAACCTCTCGCACGTCAAGGCGCTGGTCCTGGACGAGGCCGACGAGATGCTGGACCTCGGCTTCCTGCCCGACGTCGAGCGCATCATCAACATGCTGCCGGTCCGTCGCCAGACCATGCTGTTCTCCGCGACCATGCCGGGCGCGGTCATCGGCCTGGCCCGCCGCTACATGTCGCAGCCCACGCACATCCGCGCCGCCGCGCCGGACGACGAGGGCCAGACCGTCGCCAACATCAAGCAGCACGTCTTCCGTGCCCACTCGATGGACAAGCCGGAGATGGTCACCCGCATCCTCCAGGCGGAGGGCCGCGGCCTCGCGATGATCTTCTGCCGGACGAAGCGGACCGCCGCCGACATCGCCGACCAGCTCGCGCGCCGCGGCTTCGCCTCCGGCGCGGTCCACGGCGACCTGGGCCAGGGCGCGCGCGAGCAGGCGCTGCGCGCGTTCCGCAACGGCAAGGTCGACGTGCTGGTCTGCACCGACGTCGCCGCCCGCGGCATCGACGTCGAGGGTGTGACGCATGTCATCAACTACCAGTCCCCCGAGGACGAGAAGACCTACCTGCACCGCATCGGCCGGACCGGCCGCGCGGGCGCCAAGGGCACCGCGGTCACGCTGGTCGACTGGGACGACATCCCGCGCTGGAAGCTGATCAACAAGGCGCTGGACCTGCCGTTCGACGAGCCGGAGGAGACGTACTCCACCTCCCCGCACCTCTACGAGCTGCTGGAGATCCCCGAGGGCACGACCGGCGTGCTGCCGCGCGCGGCCCGTACGCGGGCCGGGCTGGCGGCCGAAGAGGTCGAGGACCTGGGCGAGACGGGCGGCCGCGGCCGCGGTCCGCGCCGGGGCGCACCCGCCGTCGAGGAGGAGCGCCCGCGCCGCAGCCGTACGCCGCGCCAGCGCCGGCGCACGCGGAACGGCGCGCCGGTGGACGCTTCGGGTGCCCCCGAGGCGCCCGGTACGTCCGGCGCGTCCGGCACGTCCGAGGGCGGCGCCGCCGCTACGGACGGGCCGCGCCAGCCGCGCCGCCGTCGCCGTACGCGCGGTGGCTCCGGTGGCGCGCAGGCCGCCGTGACGCCGGCCCGGGACGGTTCCCGTGACGAGGCCGCGCCGGCCGCCGAGAGCATCGCGTCCGAGGCCCCGCAGGCCGCCGACGCCACCGCGGCACCGGCCAAGCCGCGTCGCCGCCGTACGCGGGGTGCCGCGAGCTCCGCCGCCAAGGCGGCCACCGCCGTGGACACGGCCGAGGGCCCCACCGAGACCGTCAAGGTCCCGGCGCAGGCCACCGGCGAGGAGCCGGTCACCACGGTTGCGCCGGCCGCCACCGAGGCGCCCGAAGCCGCCGAGGCCGAGGCGCCCGCGAAGCCCCGCCGTACGCGCAGCACCAAGCCCGCGGCGGAGGCCGTCGTGGAGACGGTGGAGAGCGCGGAGCCCGTCGCCGAGACGGTCGCGGAGGAGGCGCCCGCCAAGCCGCGCCGCACCCGCAAGACCGCCGCCAAGAAGGCCACCGCGGAAGCCCCGGCCGAGGCCACGGAGACGGCAGCGGACGAGGCGCCCGCCAAGCCCCGCCGCACCCGCAAGACCGCCGCCGCCAAGAAGGCCGAGGCCGCCGTCGAGACGGCTGAGGCTGTTCAGGTCGCTGAGGTCGCTGGGGACATCGCGGACGAGGCCCCGGCCAAGCCGCGTCGCACCCGCAAGACGGCTGCCACCAAGAAGGCCGAAGCCGCCGTCGAGACGGCCGAAGGCACGGAGACGGCAGCGGACGAGGCACCGGCCAAGCCCCGCCGCACCCGCAAGACCACCGCCAAGAAGGCCACCGCGGAAGCCCCGGCCGAGGTCACGGAGACGGCAGCGGACGAGGCGCCCGCCAAGCCCCGCCGCACCCGCAAGACCGCCGCCACCAAGAAGGCCGAAGCCGCGGTCGAGACGGCCGAAGGCACGGAGACGGCAGCGGACGAGGCCCCGGCCAAGCCCCGCCGCACCCGCAAGACCACCGCCAAGAAGGCCACCGCGGAAGCCCCGGCCGAGGTCACGGAGACGGCAGCGGACGAGGCGCCC